>JAGNMU010000393.1 GCA_017991005.1 Gemmatimonadaceae bacterium
CCTCGAGCCAGCGCAAATCGCGCGCGATTTGCAGCAACGCGGGGTCAACGCCCGGTCCACAGACGCCCGTGGGGCAGCAAAGCGCGGGATCAAAGACCGCGACCGTCCCGCTCAGGCGTACGTCAGCCGTTGCGGGTATTGTCGGAACGAACTCCTGGAGCGGCAGCGAGCGCGACATGGAAAAACCTCGAAAGGTCCGAGCGGGTTTGACAGATCACATACGTCTAGGCAATTTGCATATGCCTAAACGAATATGATAGTCCTCCGGCCTATACGCATGACTGCCTGCGATATCGCGCACGATTCCGCACTCGACGACGCCGTGGCGTTCGGCGTCGACGACCTCGACGCACTCTTCAAAGGGTTTGCCGACCCGACTCGGCTTCGGGTGCTGAACGCACTGGTTGCCGGAGAACTGTGCGTCTGCGATCTGGTTGACCTCTTGGGCCTGTCCCAGCCCGCCGTGTCGCGCCATCTCGCGTATCTGCGGCGCATGGGGCTGGTTGAGGCCACCCGCGAGTGGAAGTTCGCCCACTATCGGCTCGCTGAGCCACGAAACTCGGTGCACCGCAATCTGGTCGCCTGTGTACGCTCGTGCTTTACGGGTGTGCCGACGCTCGACGCGGAACGCGCCGAGGCGACTGTGCGTGTGCGCGCCCGTGCTCAGTCGCCCTGCTGATGAGCATCCCACGAACTGTCGCCATGCGTCCGGCCGTCGCCATGCCGACCGAGGCCGACGCCCCAATTCTCAAACGACTGTCCACGCTCGACCGCTTTCTTCCGGTGTGGATCTTCGCCGCGATGGCCATCGGGCTGCTGCTCGGGCGTCTGTTTCCCGATCTTGGCGTTGCACTCGATCGTGTGCAACTGGCCGGCGTGTCCGTGCCGATCGGCATCGGACTGTTGTGGATGATGTATCCCGTGCTGGCCAAGGTGCGCTACGAAACGATCGGTCCACATCTTCGGGATACGAAGCTGCTGGGCACATCGTTGCTGCTCAATTGGGTGATCGGACCGATCCTCATGCTCGCGTTGGCGTGGGCCTTTCTCCCTGATCTACCCGCGTATCGCAATGGGCTCGTGCTGATTGGACTCGCGCGCTGCATCGCGATGGTGTTGATCTGGAATTCACTGGCCTGCGGTTCGGGTGAGTTGGCAGCGGTGCTGGTAGCGCTCAACTCCGTGTTCCAGATCCTCACGTATTCGGTGCTCGGTTGGCTGTTCCTGACCGTCGTACCCGGTTGGTTTGGTGCCGACACGGCCACGCTCAACGTGTCGATGGGCCAGATCGCGCAGAGTGTCGCGATCTTTCTTGGCGTGCCGCTCGTTGCCGGCTATCTCACACGCAAATCGCTCGTCGCGGCGAAAGGCGCTGCGTGGTACGACAGCGTGTTCATGCCGAAGTTTGGACCGACGGCACTGTTGGGGTTGCTGTACACGATCGTGCTGATGTTTGCAATGCAGGGCAATCGCATCCTCTCGTTGCCACTCGACGTGGTGCGCATTGCGATTCCCATGCTCGTCTACTTTGGCGTGATGTTCGGACTCGCGTTTTGGCTGTCGCGCAAGCTCGGATTCGACTACGAAACCACCGCGTCGCTGTCCTTCACGGCGGCCGGCAACAACTTCGAACTCGCGATTGCCGTTGCCGTCGCCACGTTCGGCATTGCCTCGGGTGAAGCGCTGGCGGCCGTGATCGGTCCACTCATTGAAGTGCCGGCGCTGGTCGGGCTGGTGTACGCGTCGCTCTGGGCGCGGAAGCGGTATTTCAGCGGTTCCTCGGCGACTGTTCCCGCGTTACCCACCACGAGCTGACTCACCATGCAGATCGCACTGATTTCCGATATTCATGCCAACCTGCAGTCGCTCGACGCGGTGCTGGCCGACATTGATGCGCGAGACGATGTTGGCGCCATCTACCACGCCGGTGATCTGGTGGGATACTCGAGCAATCCGAATGAGGTAGTCGCTCGATTGCGGGAACGCGGCATCGCGGGCATCGCCGGCAACTACGATTCCACCGTTGCGACCGACTACAAACATTGCGGCTGCAAGAGCGAGACGCCGCGGCAGGAAGAACTCGCGCATATCAGTTATGAGTACACACGCGGTGCGGTTACGCCGGACACCAAGCGGTATCTCGGCAGCCTCCCGTTTTCGCTCGACATCCGCCCACTCGGCGGGCATGCCGCCGGACCGCGACTGGTGATTGTACACGGCACGCCCACGCTGAACACGCTGTACTGGACCGAAGATCGCTCCGACGACTTCTGCCTCAAGATGGCATCGACGGTCGGTCTCAAATCAGGCGACGTGATTGCGTTCGGGCACACCCACAAACCGTGGCATCGAAGCGTGGACGGCATTCACTTCATCAACACCGGCAGCGTGGGTCGCCCGAAAGACGGCGACTGGCGCGCGGGTTATGTGCGACTTGGCTTGGGTGACGGCGAGCCACACGTGGAGTTTGTGCGCGTGCCCTACGACGTGGATGCGGCGACGGGCGGGGTGATAGCGGCGGGGTTACCGGACGAGTTCGCGGAGTTTCTGCGCACCGGTGGCAAGCCGCACGCGGTATCTACCGGTTCGTCGGCCTGAATGCCGCCAGCTATCGACCCGAAACAGCGAAAGCCGGCCCTGACGGGACCGGCTTTCGACGTTTCTCGACCAGAGCGGGAGACGGGACTCGAACCCGCGACATCAAGCTTGGAAGGCTAGCGCTCTACCAACTGAGCTACTCCCGCGTTCGTGCACCTGCCAAACAACTACACTGCATGGTGAGGGAAGGATTCGAACCTTCGAAGGCTTGCGCCGTCAGATTTACAGTCTGATCTCGTTGGCCACTTGAGTACCTCACCGATCGCCTGGGGCTGCCGACGCTGGCAACCCACCGGCAGAGCTGACGGTCGGGATTGAACCGACGACCTGCTGATTACAAATCAGCTGCTCTACCAACTGAGCTACGTCAGCAACCCGTCCGAACGGCATTGGACGGCCGCCTGACACCGGTCCGACCTGCCCCGGACAAGACGAGCAGAATACTCAGACCGGCGGGGAGGGTCAACCCAACGACTACCCCTTTCGCCAGCGGGTGCCCTGCGGCGTGTCCTCGATGATGATGTTTCTGGCCAGCAGTTCGTCACGAATCGCGTCCGACGCGGCAAAATCGCGCCGTTCCCGGGCCGCCTTGCGCGCGGCCAGTCGTTCGTCGGCCCACGCCGCCAGCTCCGTGTCCAGATCCTGCTCCGGAACCAGGTCCAGCACGCCGTCGATCAGCCGGAAGGCCGCCCGCGCCCGCTCGAGCGCCGCCGGATCGGTCCCACCGGCGTCAAGCTCCCGGTTGGCTTCGGAGATGAACGTGAACAGCGCCGCCATGCCACGTGGCGCGTTGAGATCGTCGAACATGGCCTCGAGAAACGTCTGCTCCGCGCGGCTGGCAGCCTCGGCCAAGGCCGTGGTGCCCCCGGTCGCGTTTGCCAGGCGCTCGGCAAACACCCCAACCCGATTGACCGCTTCGCGCGACTGATCAAACGACTCTTCGCCGAGGTTGAGCTGTTTGCGATAGTGCGCGCTGAAGACGAAGTGACGGTACACCGTGCCGGAGATCTGTTGACGTCGCATCTCTTGCACGTTGGTCACGTTGCCAACGCGTTTGGCCATCTTGGTCCCGTCGGTGAGCAGAAACTCACCATGGCACCAGCACCGGGCAAACGTCTTGCCTGTGGCTGCTTCGGACTGCGCAATCTCGTCTTCGTGATGGGGGAAGATGAGGTCGATGCCGCCGGCGTGGAGATCGAACGTTTCGCCCAGATACTTCATGGCCATGGCCGAGCACTCGAGGTGCCAGCCCGGGCGCCCTCGTCCCCACGGCGAGTCCCAGGCGGCGCCGGTGGCTTCGTCTTCGGGTTTCGCCGCTTTCCAGAGCGCAAAGTCCTGCGCGTTCTCTTTGGCGTACTCGTCCTGTGCGACGCGCGCGCCGGTGCGGAGCTCGCGCTTGTCGAGCTGTGACAGCTTGCCGTAGTCGGCAAAACGATCGATCGCGAAGTACACCGATCCGTCGTCGGCGATGTACGCGACGTTGTTGGCAACCAACCGTTCCACCAGCGCAATCATCTCGGGGATGTGCGTCGTGGCTTCGGGATAGCGTTCGGCGTCTTCGATGCGCAGGTAGTGGCGATCTTCATGAAACATCACCGTGAACGGCTCGGTGATCTGCGTGATCGTTTTGCCTTCCTTTGCCGCTTTGTTGATGATCTTATCGTCTACATCGGTCAGGTTCATCACCTGCTCAACCTGCCAGCCGGCCAAGCGAAACGCGCGCCGCAGCAGATCCTCGAAGAGGAACGTGCGGAAGTTGCCCAAGTGCGCCGGATTGTAGACGGTGGGTCCACAGGTGTACATGCGCACGGTATGACCATCAGCGGGCGCGAACGGCTCGACGCGGCGCGTGAGCGTGTTGTACAGGCGGAACTCGGGCATAGTCGAAGCGAAGTGAGCGACGGGAACAG
>JAGNMU010000042.1 GCA_017991005.1 Gemmatimonadaceae bacterium
GGATGCGGCGACACGGACAGCGTCAATCGTGTCGGCGAGTGCAGCGACCAACGCCGTGACCGGTCGCTCCAGCTTTGGATTGACGGCCAGTACGTTCCCGAGCGCAACGGCTGCGTCTTCACGTTCCTTGGCATCGCCCCGCCGCAGCTGCTCGATCCATTCTCGGCTGGCGCGTCCCCCCTGCCCTGGATCAGCCTGACATCCCGCGACGAGGGCTACGCTGTACACAACCGCCATGGCGCGTATCGCGCTGGTGAGCAACGACCAGATGGTGGTCACGGCTCTTTGTCCGGCAAAGACTTCGGTGGCTGACGACCCGCTTGGGCGAGTCGTGCCCGCACTTCGGCGGCGCTGACGATGCGCTCATCAAACTCAATTTCCGCGACCGCCATGACATTGGAGACTTCGACGCGCAGAATCCCCTTCATGCCGGCCAACGCATCTTTGACCGCCCGCTCTGCCCCTGTGCTCGCCAGGCCACGCAGCGGAAAGTGCAAGTGACCACGTTCGGGCGGCACGCGAGATGACCCCTCGGAAATGTCGTCGATCATGTGGCGCGCCCGGAGAATGCGAGGTTCGGATCGAGGGCACGGTCTGCGTCGCGCGCGGCGCGTCGGCTACGCCATCCTTCGATCCACGCGTAGAGTGTGGGCAGCACCAGCAGGGTCAGCAGGGTCGACGTCACGAGCCCACCGATCACCACGGTAGCAAGCGGACGCTGAACTTCCGCACCGGTGCCGTGTGACAATGCCACGGGCACGAAGCCGAGGCTCGCCACCAACGCCGTCATGAGCACCGGCCGTAGGCGCTCACGGGCACCACCGATGGCAGCATCGCTCGGAGAAGCTCCGCGCGCGCGAGCGCGTTGCACGGTCGTCAGCAGCACGAGGCCATTGAGTACGGCCACGCCGAACAGCGCAATGAAGCCGATGCTCGCCGACACCGAGAGATGGAGCCCGCGCGACCACAATGCGAGCACTCCGCCGACCGCGGCAAACGGGAGATTCACGAGCACCAACCCCGCCATCCACCACGACCGAAGCGACGCCCAGAGGAGGAGTGCAATCAGGAATATCGAGAGCGGCACGACCACCTGCAGTCGTGCCATGGCGCGCTGCTGATTCTCGAAGGCACCGCCGTAAGTGACGAAGACCGCTGGCGGCACCTTTACCCCGGATTCAACGGCGCGCCGCACGTCGGTGGCGAATCCACCGAGGTCACGCCCGGCCACGTTCGACTGCACGAGCGTGTAGCGCTGTGCCCGCTCGCGGCTCACTTGAACGGGGCCGTTCTCAAGCCGGATATCGGCGATCTGCGAGAGCGCGATCCGCGCCCCGCCGGACGCGCCGCCAACGGGAGCCGGTACCGTGATCGCGCCGATGGCCTCGGGTGACGTGCGCAATGCTTCCGGATAGTAGACCGCTACATCAACGGCATAGCTGCCTTCGACCAGCTGTGAGACCGGCCGGCCACCAACGGCAGTTTCCAGCGCCTCTTGGACTTCTGCCATCGGGATGCCGAAGCGCGCCATGGCGGCGCGGTCGAGACGGACGTTGAGATAGCCTTGTCCCGCCGTCTGTTCGATTTGTACCTCGTCGGCGCCCGGTACGCTCCGCACGACACCAGCGACCTGCTCCGCCACCGCACGCGTCACGATGGGATCGTCGCCGAAAATCTTGATGGCGAGATCAGCGCGCACCCCGGAAATCAGCTCATCGAGCCGCATCTGCATCGGCTGCGTCACACCGATGGCGATACCGGGAACCCCTTCCTCAAGCCGTTCCGTGATCTCGCGTTCGAGCGAGTCTTTCGTGAGCCCCGGCCGCCATTGGTCGCGCGGCTTGAGCATCACAAACACATCGGCTTGGTTCACGCCCATCGGATCACTCCCGATCTCGGCGCGACCGACGCGACTAACGACCGTCGTGACCTCGGGCGACTCCCGGACGGTGCGCTCCAGCGCATCCTGCATCGCGACTGAGCGCGACAACGAGATCGTGGGGTCCTTCGTGGCGGCGATCAGGAGTGATCCTTCATCGAGCTGCGGAAGGAATTCGGTGCCAAGTCGAGGTACGACGAAGAGCGTGGCAACCAGGATTGATAGCGCCGTGAGTACCGTCGCCATCGGTCGCTTGGCGACCACCGCCAACGCTCGCGCATATCGGGCGTCGAGCACGCGCTCCATTCGTTGCGCGATCTTTGATTCTCGCGCGCCGCGTTGAAACACCCACGTGCTCGCGGCGGGGATAAAGCACAGCGCGAGCAGCAAGCTGCCGAACAACGCGATGGCGACGGTGATCGCCATAGGGCGGAACATGCGAGCCTCCAATCCCTGCAAACTGAGGATAGGCACATAGACCAGCATGATGATCAGCACGCCGAACGCGATGGGGCGAGCAACCTCGCGAGCCGCCGACACCAACCGCGCGGCCATGCCTTCACGGGTGGATGGCAGCTTTCCAGCCTCTTCGTCACCGTGCAGCGTGCGCACGAAGTGCTCTGTCATAACCACGGACCCGTCGACGATCATGCCGAAGTCGATGGCGCCCAAACTCATGAGGTTCGCCGAAAGTCCGAGCCAGCGCATGCCAAGAAATGCGCAGAGCAGCGACAACGGAATTGTGACGGCCACGAGGAGTGCGGCGCGCACGTTTCCGAGGAAGAGGAGGAGTACCGCGATGACGAGCAACCCGCCCTCAACCAAGTTCGTACGCACGGTGCGAAGCGTCCCCGCGACCAGGTCCGTTTGATCGTAATACGGAATGACCTTGACGCCCGGCGGCAGCGAACGATTGATATCCTCAACTCTGGCACGAACGCGCTCCACGACCTCTCGTCCATTCTCGCCGCGAAGCATCATGACAATGCCACTGACAACTTCGCCGCGTCCATCGTGTGACACCGCTCCCTGACGGAGCTCGGCACCGTACCGCACGTCGGCTACGTCACCGATCAACACCGGTACACCGGCGCTGCTGGCGCGGATAACGGTATTCCGCAGATCGTCGAGGGTGGCGGCGGCACCGAGTCCCCGCAGGATGTACTGCTCGTCGCGGTGCTCGAGGTAGCCACCGGCCGCCACGGCATTGTTGGATTCCACGGCCTCGACGACATCGTGCAACGTCAGACCGAAGCTGACCAATCGCTCCGGTCGCACCACGACCTGTGCTTGCCGAACCTCACCGCCGAAGCTGTTGACCTCCGTCACGCCGGAAACGGTACGAAGCTGTGGACGAATCACGCGATCCTGAAGCGTCCGTAACGCGCGCATATCGAGTGTATCACCTGCCTTTCCGGCGTCCGCATGCTCAACGGTGTACATGTAGATCTCGCTGTTGGCCGCCGACAGTGGGCCAAGCGTGGCGTCCGCACCGGTGGGCAGTGCTTCGCGCACGCTTTGCAGCCGCTCGCTCACCAGGGTGCGAGCGCGCTGGATGTCGACGCCGTCCTCGAAGACCACCGTGACAGCAGCAAACCCGTACTTGCTGACCGAGCGGACGAGCGTCACGTCGGGCAGGCCGTTCATCGCCACCTCGATGGGAAACGTCGTAAGTCGCTCAACCTCGACCGGCGATAAACCAGGAGCCTCGATGAGGACCTGCACTTGCGCATCGGTGAGATCGGGAAACGCGTCGACGCGGAGCGTCCGCAATGCCCAGACACCGGCCGCAGCAACCGCCAATACCATCACAAGCACGGTGAGGCGCTGCTGGACTGACCACGCCACGATCCGCTCGACGACGCCGTCCGGTGAATCGGACTCGTTACCCGGAGATTCGGAATGATTTCTCATCTCAGTGCTCATCACTCAACGACGCCTTCGCGAGTTCACTCTTGAGCGTGAAGGCGCCGCGGACGACGACGCGCTCGCCGGCGCGAAGGCCGTCCTGCACGATCACCGTCGCCGTGCGCTGCGTACTCGAGCCGGGCGGAGCCAGCGGCATCGTGCGGACCTCACGACGCTCGTACGACCGGAGCCCTGTTTCGACGAAGACGAAGCGGCGCTCACCATCCGTGACGATGGCACTCTCCGGGATCGTAAGCGTACGGGCACCATCTCCGCGCGAGGTGGGTGTAGCGGGCACATCAAGTCGTACGGTCGCGAACATACCGGGCCGCAAACGGCGGCTGCCGTTCGGTACATGGATAACCGCTTGCAACGTGCGCGTCTCTGCGTTGAGTGCGTCGCGAAGTCGCTCCACGTGGCCCTCAAATCGCAAGTTCGGAAATGCGGCAATGCTGATCGTGGCGCGCTGTCCCGTCCGCACTTGCGGAAGATTGCGCTCGGGGACTTCGGCCACGACATCAATCACCGAGAGATCCGCGACGGTGAATACTGGGGCACCCGCCTCGACAGCGGCTCCGGGTAAGACATGCGCCTCGACCACGCTGCCGCCGATTGAGGATCGAAGCGACATCGTGCTCGCCGGCTCGCCGCCGGCGGCCGCGCGAGCAATTTCCGCCTCGCTCGCTCCAATGAGGCGCAGGCGACGCCGAGCAGCGTCGGCAAGTGCGCGCGCGCCGGTCTCGTCGGTGGTTCCAGAAAGCACCTCCACGCGGCGAGTCGCCTGCGTCAGATCGAGCTGCGCGGTGAGATACTCCGGGCTGAACAGCGCGCCAACGGATTGGCCGGCGCTCACGCGGTCCCCTTCGACAACGGACAGACGCTCAAGGCGTCCAGCGATACGCGAGGAAACGAGTGCTACCCGGCGCGGATCGAGCTCCACCTGCCCCGGCACTTCGAGCCCATTCGCCGCGTCAACCGCAGCGGCGGAAAGTACCGGGAGCACCTCGATCTGCGCCGTACGGAACGCAGCCTCAGTCAGCGTCACCCTGTCGGACGGCCCATGCTCGTCGCCATGCGCCTCGCCGGCTTCGTCAGCCAATGGCTCGCGCGCGCCTGGCTCCGCTTGCGCGGACGTTGCGCGTGCGGCGGAAGCGGGAGCCTCGTCGCTACACGCCGCGCTGCCCATCAGCGCGAGCAAAAGGAAAAGAGTGAGGGCCTGCTGCAGACGGTGCGAGTTGGCGCTCGGGCGCGGCTCGCGGCGCGTGTGCGACTGTGGCATCAGAATTGTCATAGGTCAGCGTCCGTTGATCGGAGAAGTGGAATCACCGTCGAGACGTTGTTCGCGGCGCTGGTCGCTGCGCTCGTCAGCGCCAAGAAGGTCCGCCCACGCGTCGGCAGCGTCGATGAGTGCACGGTTGCGCTCGATCTCAGCGCGCGATAACGCACGCTCGAAGTCCAACAGTTCGATGAGCGAAAGACTGCCGGTGCGGTAAGCCGCGAGTGCACTCTCGCGCTCATCCCGCGCACCTCTGAGCAAAGCGGCGTCGAACGTCTCGAGCCGCTCCCGAGCCGCGAGGTATCGCTCGCGCGCCGCATCCAGACGGCCACGGGTTTCGCTCAGACTGGCATCTCGCGCAATTCTGGCGGTCGCGCTGGATTGTGTCGCCGCCGCCAATGCCAGCCGGTTGCTACGCGCGGCAGTGAACGGCATCGACACAGTGACGCCGAAGGAGGGGCCCAGTGTCGGCCCATTGTTCGCTTGACCGATTCGCTGAATACCGGCATACGCGCTGAGCTGCGGACGCTGTGCAGCGAGTAGCAACGCACGAGCGGCGGCAGTACGGGCTGCGCCAACCTCGGCCATCCTTGCCACGTCAGACTGCGCAATCAGTGAATCCAACGACGGCAGTGCCGGCAGCACCGAACGCCATGCCTGATCCAGTCCGTCGCCGGCGATGGTATCGATGGCAGCGTCCAAGGTGGTTATCGCTTCACTTCCTATCAGCACGGCGGCCAGATTGGCGCGCGAGGCGCGGGCTTCGGCGATAGTGGCACTACGGTCCGCCTGAACTCGAAGCCGTTCGGTCCGAACACGCAGTACGTCGACATACCTCGCCTGTCCGACACCGAAGCGGCCGCGCACGCCTTCTTCGGCACCGGCGAGCAACGCGTCCTCTGCGGCGAGTCGCAGGGCAATACGACGCGCGCCAGCCGCCCCCAGCACGTCTCGCAGAATCAGCCCGTCTACGCGGCGCTCGGCGAGCGATACCTCGACGGCAGCCTCCTGCACGTCAATATCGGCGAGTCTTCGCTCCGCTTGGCGACGCCGTCCGGTCATGAGATCGCGGCCAACCTCGAATCGGAGATTCCCCTGGTCGAGATTGCTCGCCGGCGCTTCCGAGAGGCCAGCGGAAAAGAAGGCGGGGGCAATGGCGCCTGCGGCGGCCGCACGTGCCGTTGCCAACTCCACATTGGCCCGCGCGGCACGCAAGGCGGGACTGTTGGCGACCGCCGAGGTGCGCAGGCGTTCGAGCGCGCCGCGCACGCGGGCACTGTCCAGTGCAAGACCGAAGCGAACCGAGTCCGTGGCCGGCTGAGCAGATATTGGATCGGGCGAAAAGAGCGCAGAAATCGCGAACAGTTGCGCGAGCCGTCGCAGCACAAACCGTGGTGCGCAAAGGGCGTTCGCAACGACCCACGCGTGGCCGTTTGGTGGTACAGATGTCATGGGTTCCCCGAGGAAGCGAGACCACAGGCCACGTGCGACTCGCACGGGTGTGGTAAGGACGCGAAGGCGCGTCAGCAGCTCGCTACGAGGGCGCTACAGGAGCGCGAAGAGGCTGATGACGCGGTTAGGCGGCCAGCACTCGAGGAGGGCGCAGCTGCGGCTCACCAGTCACGCTCTGGGGACGGCGGTCTGACCGACTTGCCATCAGCACCACCACGGCCCGCACCCGGTCGGACATGGTGTGTCGAGTCGTCAGCGTGCTCGCGTGGGCGTGAGCGCAGTGACACAGGTGCAGCGTATGCCCATCCGGAACCGTTGTCCCATCACGTGGCGATTCGGAGTTGGCGTCTAAAGCGACCTTCTGCATGACACCGCTCCCCGCGCTCACGACGGTCGTCAACTGCGTCGTCACTTCGTCGCACTGGTCAGCGATCATCGGCTCCGCGAACGCGGCACTCAGGCACAGCCCGAACAGCACCGCGATGAGGCGGCGCAGCGTTGGAGCCAGTGACGTGCGGCGTAGAGTACGAAGCATGCGCAGCGAAGGTGGCGGACTTCCAATCGCAATCGCGCGAAGCGGATAACTCCGCGATTGCCCGCAGACCAGGTCAGCGATATCCTTCAGATACCTGAAGACCTGTTCAGATGTTCAACGAACTTACGACTTCCATGACCGGCGCGCAATCCCGCTCCTCCACCCGACGCCCATCGACGGCCACCGCAACCGCGTCGACGCCGGAGGAGAGCATACCTGCTGGCGATGTTGCCGGCGCACAGCCGATCTCCGGCGCGCCGGATCTCTGCGAGGTCGCCTGTGTCGACCTGGAAAAGGTGGAACGGGCCCTCCGCCTTGCACCGGCGCGCGCCACGCTCGCCACACTTGCTGAGATGTTTCGGGCACTTGGCGACCCGACGCGTCTGCGAATTCTGACCGCGCTGGCCGCAGTGGAGCTATGCGTGTGCGACTTGGCGACGCTCACCGGTGTCTCGGAATCCGCTGTCTCGCACTCACTCCGGACGCTGCGCCAACTGAGGCTCGTGCGCTACCGGAAGGCTGGTAAGATCGCGTACTACAGCCTCGATGATGAACACGTAGGACGGCTGATTTCCGAAGGGCTGATCCACGTGGGCGAATCACCTCGCGTTCCCGCCACTACAGCCGCGTCGCGATGAACGACGCTGGTCGGTCGAGTGCGAAGTACCGTGTGGTCGGGATGGATTGCGCGGACGACGCGGCGAAGTTGGCAAAGGTGCTGCGCGCCGTGCCCGGGATAGAGACCGTGACGGTGTCGGTCGCCACGGGACTGCTCACGGTGACCACGTCGGGTCCCGTCGTCTTGCAGCATGCAGAGCAGTCGGCTTCGGCGGCGGGCTTTACGTTGCGACCAGCAACTACTCCACCACAGATCAACCGCACATACCGGCGCGCCCTTTGGATCGTCGTGGTGCTGAACGTCGGGTACGGAATCGTCGAAGCGGTCGGCGGATTCCTCTCGGACTCCCAGGCACTGAAGGCCGACGCGCTGGACTTTCTTGGCGATGGCGTGATCAGCTTCGTCGGCTTGCTGGCACTCGCGTGGCCACTGCATCGCCGAGCGCGTGTCGCGCTTGCGCAGGGGCTGTTCCTTGGCGCCCTCGGCGTCGGCGTCGTAGGCAGCACCATCCATCGCGTGCTGGTGCAGCAGCAACCCGAGGCCGAGATGATGGGCATCCTCGGCGCCGTGGCGCTCGCTGTGAACGTCGCGGCGGCACTCGTGCTCATCCCGCACCGCACCGGCGACGCCAACGCACGAGCCATCTGGCTATTCTCGCGCAACGACGCCCTCGGCAATTTGGCGGTCCTTGTCGCCGCGTCGCTCGTCGCGTGGACTGCGTCGCCGTGGCCGGACTTGGTGGTTGCATTCGTTATCGCCGCGCTGTTCCTGCAATCCGCGTGGAGCATTGTGCGCGACGCACGGCGGGAACTAACCTTGGGACGTTGAGCCGAGCAGCGGATCGCGCGCTCGATTCTGTTCAGCCTTGGACTCCAGCCATGCGCATTCTTCAATCGCTCGTACTGTTTCTTGTAGCCGGCTTGATGGAGATTGGTGGTGGCTACCTGGTCTGGCTCTGGCTTCGGAACGACCGCAGTGTGTGGCTCGGCGCCCTTGGCGGACTGCTGCTCTTCCTGTACGGCGTGTTGCCGACGTTGCAACCAGCGGGCTTCGACTTCGGGCGGGTCTACGCGGCCTATGGCGGCGTGTTCGTCGTGATGTCCGTACTGTGGGGATGGCGCGTCGACGGGATCAAACCAGATGCGGCCACCGTGGCGGGCGCCGCGATCTGTCTCATTGGCGTTGGTGTGATCATGTACTGGCCGCGACCAGCATAGAGGACGGCGCCACCGCTGAATCATCGCGCGGCACCTCGACAACGTGTCAGTTGCGACAGCCGCGTAGAGCTACACCGAAACATCAGACGACGTCGATGCGAGTGGACCTGCGGCGACCCAACCAACGGTTCACCCGTCCGAGCGTAGGACTCAAACGGGGCACCAAATCGCGCCCGCAGGGCCGTCTCGTCCGTCGGGATCTCCACGCGATCCAGGTATGCCGTAAGCACTCCCGGCCCGAGCAGCGCGAGAGGCAAACCCGAAGCCACCGCCGCGCCGGCCGCAATGGTCACGAAGCCCACGTACATCGGATTGCGAGTCCAACGGTAGACCCCCTCCTCGGCGACCGACGAACAGTACGCGGCGCTGGTCTCGGCCACGATCAGCGTTCAGGCTTGAGCGTCGAACCCTCGGGTTGCGCGAGCGCCACGGCCAGCGGCGGTACTGAAGTACCAGACGGATCACGATGTGCAGATCTCAGCGACGCCGCCATGCGGTCGATCACATCGTCCGACGCTGCGTGTTCCAGTCGCTCTGCCTCGTGCTCTGCATCCTCGCGAGAAAACTTGAGTACCGCGCTGAGATAGCAGGAGAGAATGTTGTGTCGGCGGAGCGTGCGGAGAGCTACTCCTTGACCCTCCGCTGTCAGCTGCACCCGGTGGTCTGACTGGCGGACGGCCAGTCCTGCTTCCGCCAATCGCTGAAGCATCCCGCTCACGCTTGCTCGCGCCAGGCCAAGATGCAGCGCGAGTTCGTGGATCGCAGCCGCGCCATCATGACCCGCGAATTTGTGGATCGCTTTGAGACAGTCCTCCGCCGCGGCGGAGAGCTCGTTCTCCGTCGGCACCCGCCGAGCCATCGCGCTTCCCCAAGATGTCAGAAATACGTGGCGAATCCCACTTGGTAGCCGCCCATTCGCGTCGTTGGGTTTCCCAGCAAATCACGCGTCCAGTGTCGGCGGTAATTCGCCTTGAAGACCGTACCCGCGGTTGGGCGAAAGCTGAGTCCCGGCACGATGGCGGTCACCTCGTCGAAGATCCGTTGTCCAGTGGAGCTAAACCTGCCGACGTTGTAGTCGACATGCTCCAGTCGTAGCGCGGCACTGAGCGTCGCATTCTGCAGGCCCAGCACGCGCGTCCGCCACACCGGGACGACCACGTCGACGTGCCCGCCCCACTGCCGCGCACCAAACAGCTCCGCCAGATCGGCTGGTACGTCGACTCGCGTGACCGCAAACTCACCACGGATGCTGATCGCCCGCAGCACGGTGTTGAAGTCGACGGCGGTGATCGAGAGCCGGCGCTGCGCATCGAGCGTCTCACCTTCGGATTTGAAGGTGTTGTACACCGCGCCGTAGTAAGAGACGCCGATCTCGCCAATCCGCCGCTGTTGCAGTGCGACACGTCCGGAGAGTGCGGGAGAGCCGTTGTTGTCCCCGGCAAACTGTAGGTCGCGCTTGCCGGCTGACAGCAGTGTTCGGCCGGCGTCATTCAGTATCACGCCGTCGCCAAGCCCGTTCGTCAGATACGCGTCGTAGGTGATCGTCATGCCGCGCGCGCGCCCACCCACCAGAACACGGCCGTTCGCGCCGAAGCCGACTTCCGATAGCGTGGACGGAATGATCTCCGTGGATACGAGTGGCCGGTCGATGAATTCCCAACGCGGACTGTCGTGGTTGAGATTGAACGCGCCAATCGGCGGCAGCAGGACGCCGGCACGTAGGACCAACGCGGGGTCGATCTGAAAATCGAGTTGCGCGGTTTCGATGGCGATCTCCTGTGTTCCGTGCTCGAACTCCAGCTCCGAAAGGAACCGCAGGCGTCGACCCACTGGCGCAAACAGAAAGATGTTGAATCGACGGAGCTCCATCGAGAACCCGTCCCCGACGCCATCCTCGACGAAGTAGTTCGTGTTCGCCTCGGCGTAGCCACCGATGCTGGTGCGACCGACCGACGTGATGAACGGTCGGTTGTACACGCCTCCTTGCACCAGCGCCGTGTCCGGCGGCGCTTGACGCGGAGGGGCTGGCGGTTGAGCGCGTGTGGTGTCCGCGTGGACCGAATCCGCCTGCGCCTGCCCACGCGCGGCGAAACCGAGTGTGGCGGCGAACAGTGAGATCACGAGGTTCGCGCGCATCAGCTACGCTCGGCGGTCGGAAGGTGGATGTAGATGTTCACGGCATCCACGCTGACTTGATATCTCACGAGCGGCAGCTCGGTGGGGCCCTGCAGGACAGCACCCGCGAACGTGTATTCGCTGCCGTGGCAGGGGCAGGACAACCGGTCGGCGGTCGGCTCGACCTGACATCCCCTATGCATGCAGCGAGTCGAGACGGCCGAGAAGTGTTCCGAGCCGCCGGTCACCGCATCACTTCGCAGATACAGGGGCAGTTCCGTTCCGGGAATCTCAACGAGTACGCCGCTACCGCCAGACAGCTCCGACCGCGGTACCGTGAGGCGATCTCCAACGCGTGTGGTCGGCACGTAGCGCGTGCGGGCCGCGCGCGCCGCGCCGCACGCGCTGAGCATGACCGGGAGGGCGCCGCACAGCGCGACGGCAATGACGCCATCAGACAACTGCTCCACCTGTTGGAGGAACTGTCGCCGATTCAGGTTGTTGCGTGAGTTGTCGCTCATAGTGACCTCAGGTACGCGAGTAGACGTTCCTGATCAGCGGGAGACAATCGGTCGAACGCCGCGCGACTTTTTGACCCCTCGCCGCCATGAAACCGGATTGCTTCACGAAGGGTCTTCGCTCGGCCGTCATGCAGCAGAAAAGAGGTGCCGCCCTGCGCGCTTTCAGCGAGTCCGATGCCCCAGAGCGGTGCGGTCCGCCATTCCGCAGGCAGCGCGTCTCCCTCGGTGTAGCCATCGTCCAGCTCCGGGCCCATGTCGTGGAGGAGCAAGTCGGTGTACGGGTGAAACTCAACCCGGCTTAACGCGGCGATATCGGATTGGCCCGTTCGGAGTGTGGCCACGTGGCAGCCGACGCATCCGACTCCAGCGAACAGTTGCCCTCCCGCCACAACGTCGGGATTGTCGGCGCGCCGACGCGGCGGCGGCCGAAGCGTGCGCAAATAGAAGACGACGCTATTCAGCACGCCCGACGTCACTTCGGGGTCCGCCACGTTGTCGCTGGCGAACGCGCCGACCTGCCGATTGAACACGTCCTTGGGAACGAGGTCAGTCGTGAGCCCCATGTCCTCCGAGTACGCGAATGCCGTTTGATGCAGCAGATTGATCGTGCGTGCCTTCTTGCCAAACCGGCCGATATACTGGCCGTTCAGGGAGAGATGACGTGTCGCAGGACCTGTGCGCACCAGCGTTTCCACCGACACGATGTCGGCAATGAAATCCGATGAATCGACGAAGCTGACGCGTCCGGAAATGCCATCGCCGTTCGCGTCGTTTGGATCGGCGATGGCGAGAATCGCGGCATCGTCGACGGACTCCAGGAGCCCGAGACCACTGACGGCAGGCGGGTTGAATCTGGCCACGGCCGTCACGCCCGCCGGTAGCACCTCGGCTAGGTAATTCAGTATGGCGCGGTTCTGAAGCTGGGGCCCACCATGCGCGAGCATGGGATCGAATGCGCCATCTACGGTGCGGCCGAAACGGGTGATGTCGAGCAGAGGATGTCCTTTGCCGTCGCCGACGTGGCAGGCCTCGCACGACTGCGCGATGAACAGCGGACCAAGCCCGTCCGCCAGGGCAAACCGCCGCGCGAACTCGAGATCACCACGGACGAACGCAGCGCGTTGCTGGGGCGACAAGCCATCGATGGGTCCTTCAAGCGCCTCATCGCCCGCTGGAAGCGGAGGAAGCAGTGGATCGCCGCAGCTGGTCACGGTGGAGGCGAACACAATGACGACGAGGGCTTTGAACAGGCGAACAGGTGGGCGCACGTGGTACCTCGACGTGGACATGCATGACCGTCAACGGCCGGTTTTCGACGACCAATATATATATTTTAGGCTAGCCTAACTTTGATGGCAAGGACTCGTGCAAGGACTCGGCGAATTCCGGACTGATGTTTGGCCTTGCGAGGGGCTGGCCGTTCCGGCGCCCGTCACGATTTCCGAATCAACGCTGCCTCGACGTGAACCTTCGGGCTCGACAACTCGCGCTTTGCGCGCACAAGCTCGCGCTGCTTGAGCAGCGACCAGATCGCTGGCACCACCAGCAACGTGAGCACGGTGCTCGACACCATTCCGCCCACCATCGGCGCCGCAATGCGCTTCATCACGCTGGCACCCGCGCCCGTTCCCCAGAGGATGGGTAGCAGGCCGATCATTGTGGACGCCACGGTCATCATCTTGGGCCGCACCCGCTCCACCGCGCCCTCCATCACCGCCGCGTAGACATCGCGCACATCGAGCGACGGCGCAGTAGCCTTCCGCGCTTCCCACGCATGATCGAGATACACCAGCATGATCACTGCCGTCTCGGCCGCAACACCGGCGAGCGCGAGGAACCCGATGGTGACAGCGACCGACCAGTTGTAGTCGAGCGCCCACAGGAACCACACGCCGCCCACGAGCGTGAACGGGATCGACAGCATCACGATCAGCGCCTCGCTCACGTTGCTGAAGTTGAGATAGAGCAGCAGGAAGACGAGCGCCAACGTCGCTGGTACGACGAGCTGCATCTTTGCCTTGGCTCGCTCCATGTACTCGAACTGTCCGCTCCACGCGAGCGTGTAGCCCGGCGGCAGCGTCATCACCTGCGCTACCATGCGTTTCGCTTCGGCGACATACCCGCCGACATCACGCTCACCAACGTCCACGTAGACCCACGCGGTGGGCTGCGCATCCTCCGTGCGCACCACCATCGGTCCGACCGTCTGCCGAATCGTTGCCACTTGCCCGAGCGGCACCTGCGCCGCGCGGCCCGTGGCGAGCGCCAGCGCGCTCGTCATGGCGCCGCCCGGCTGCGCACCGCTCGGCGACATGCCCGTTGCCGGGAGGCCCCCCATGTTCCCGCCGGTCGCGTGCATTACGGGTACCAGCACGTCCGCGAGTCGCTCCGGAGTGTTGCGCAGTTCCTGCGGGTAGCGCACGCGCACGCCGTAGCGCTCGCGCCCCTCGACCGTCTGCGTGATCGTCATGCCGCCGATAGCCGTCGCGATCACCGCCTGAATGTCGTCGATGTTGAGGCCGTGGCGCGCCGCTGCAACCCGATCAATGTCGATGTCCAGGTAGTAGCCACTCACCGCCCGCTCCGCGAATGCGCTTCGCGTACCGGGCACCATCTTGAGGTGCCCCTCAAGCTCCTTGCCGAGCCGCTCGAGCTCTCCGAGATCGGGGCCGTAAAGCTTCACGCCCACTGGCGTACGAATGCCGGTGGCAAGCATGTCGATGCGCCCCTTGATGGGCATCGTCCACGCATTGGTCACACCAGGCATCCGCACCGCCGAATCCATCGCGGCGATCAAGCGGTCGTAGGTCATGCCCGCGCGCCACGCCGACGCCGGTTTGAGGGCGATGGTGGTCTCCGCCATGTCGAGGCCCGCAGGATCCGTCGCAGTGTTCGCGCGTCCCGCCTTGCCCCACACGCTTGCGACTTCCGGAAACGAACGGAGTATCGAGTCCTGCTGGCGAAGCAATGCGCGGGCGCCAGCGACACTGATGCCAGGAAGCGTGGTGGGCATGAAAAGAATGGTGCCCTCCTCCATCGGCGGCATGAACTCGCTGCCGATGCGCTGGAACGGAATCCAAGTGACGATCAGGAGCGCGGCCGCTCCACTAATCACTGGCCACCGGCGATCCATGACCCAGGCGAGCGCCGGTCGGTAGACTCGGATCATCGCGCGGCTAAGCGGATTCCGCTGCTCCCGGCGGATGCGTCCGCGGATGAAGAGGCCCATCAACACCGGCACGAGCGTGATGCTCAAAAGGCTCGATGCTGCCATCGCAAACGTCTTGGTGAGCGCGAGTGGTGTGAAGAGACGGCCTTCTTGGCCCTCGAGCGTGAAGACCGGAATGAAGGACACTGTGATGATGAGTAGCGAGTAGAAGAGCGAAGGCCCGACCTCCGTCGCCGATGCCAAGACGATGTCCCATCGCTCCTGCGTACTCAGCGCCGATGTGTCGATCATCGCATCGCCCGGCGGCGCACGACGCTCGAAGTGCTTGTGCAGATTCTCCACCATCACGATGGCGGCGTCGATCATCTCGCCAATCGCGATGGCGATGCCACCAAGCGACATGATATCGGCGCCGATGCCAAACGCGCGTAGTCCGATGAAGGCAATCAGGACGCTGATCGGCAATGTCACAACCGCCACCAGCGCCGAGCGCGCATGCAGAAGGAAAACGACGCAGATGAGCGCGACGATGATCGCTTCCTCGACAAGTGTCTCTCGCACCGTGTCGACCGCCTGCTCAATCAGCGTGCTGCGGTCGTAGACCGGCCGCACAACCACCCCGGGTGGCAATCCGGCCTGCGCACCGGCAAGCGCGGTCTTCACGCGCTGGATTGTCGCGAGCGCATTCTCGCCAAAGCGCATCACCACGATTGCGCCAACGGCGTCACCGCGCCCATCGAGATCCGTGATGCCGCGGCGCACCGCTGGACCAATCGTCACGCGTCCGAGTTCGGCGACACGTACCGGTGTGCCCGTGGCGCTGACGCTCACGACCACGTTCTCGATGTCGCTGATCCCCGAGAGGTAGCCCAGCCCGCGCACCATGTATTCACGTTCGGAGAGCTCCATGACCATGGCGCCCACGTCGCGGTTCGCGCTCTGGATTGCCGCCATCACGCGGGTGATCGGTACGCCATACGCGAGCAGCTTCGCAGGGTCGAGATCGACCTGATACTGCTTCTCGAAACCGCCCACACTTGCTACCTCGGCGACGCCGGGGACCGCGGTGAGTACGTAGCGGAGATACCAGTCCTGCACGCCGCGCAGTGCGGCCAAGTCGAGCCGACCTGTCGTGTCTTCGAGCGCATACTGGTACACCCAGCCGAGCCCTGTCGCATCTGGACCCAGTGTCGGCGAGACGTTGCTCGGCAGTCGGCTGCGCAACCCGCTCAGGTACTCGAGCACCCGCGTGCGCGCCCAGTAGAGATCCGTCCCGTCCTCGAAGATCACGTACACGAAGGACACGCCGAAGAACGAGTAGCCGCGGACTGTTCGTGCGCCGGGCACCTTGAGCATCTCGGCCGCAATCGGATACGTCACCTGATCCTCCACGATGCGCGGCGCCTGTTCGTTGAAATCCGCCTGAACAATCACCTGCACGTCGGAGAGATCCGGCAGCGCTTCCAACGGCACGGTGCGTAATGCCCAGGAGCCGCCAACGGCAAGCGCCGCACAGACGAGCAAGACGATGAATCTGTTCCGGACTGACCATGCGATGACGCTGGCTATCATGGTCGGGCTCCTCCGCCTTTCTTGGCTGGCAGTGGGACCGGAGCCGTCATATCCATCCCCGGCATGTTGCCCGTGCCGCCAAGCGCCGACCCAAGGTTGGATTCCGCGTCGACGAGAAAGGTGGCTGATGCGACGACGGTGTCCCCGAGCGCGACGCCTTGAAGAATTTCCACGCGCGCGTCCGACGCCGCGCCAACCTCCACGGTCCGCGGCTGCAGCTGCCCATTGGCGAGCCGCACGAAGACGAGGTGCCGGTCACCCGTCGCGAGCACGGCGCCGCGCGGGACGGTCAGCACCGCACCCCGCGCATCACTCTCGATCCGGAGCGTTGCGTACATCCCTGGCATGAGTCGCGACGCGGGATTGGGCAGCGACACGCGGACGCGTGCGGTACGCGTGTCCGGCGAGAGCGTGGGATACACGTAGGCAATACGGCCCGCCATCGACACGCCTGGGAGTGCATCGAACGTCGCCGCCACGTGCTGCCCGACACGCATGGCGCCTAGATCGCGCTCGTAGACTTCGGCATCAACCCACACGCTCGACAGGTCCGCAACGCGATACAGCGGCTCACCCGCCATGATTCGCTGCCCAACAGTCACATTCTTTTCGAGAAC
>JAGNMU010000394.1 GCA_017991005.1 Gemmatimonadaceae bacterium
CGCGTGCACCGACCGCAAGGTGACGCAACTGGAGCCGGTACGGTCCGATACGGTTGTCGTCAACAACATGCGTCCCGTATCGCTCCCGCTTCGCGCGCTCGGCGCCTCGGGCTCCGAACAATCGACGCGCGGAGTTCGCTGGCGGTGGCTGTCGGGAGACACCATGGTCGTCACGGATTCGGGCACGGTCACCTGCGCGCGGCGCGCCGATGCACGTGTCGAAGCATCTATCGGCGCGGTGCGTCGCGAGCTGCTGGTACGCTGCCGCCCCATCCAGGGACTTCGCTTCTGGGGATCCGGTGTGTCGCTCCGCCTGCACGAAGGTCCACAGGTCTATCGCCTGTGGCCCATCGGTCCGGAGGGTGAGCCCGTCGAACTGCTGGCGGGCGTCGCGGCGATCGTCGACACCTCGATTGCCGTGCTCAAGGACAGTCTCGTCTATCCCCGGCGTCGCGGTGTGACGGGGCTCGATGTGCGCATTGGTGATTGCGACAAACGACTGATTGTCACGGTCATCGAATCGGTGGATTCACTGCGAGGACTGTTGCCCGAGCAGGAGTTTGTCGCGCCGATTCAGCTGGTGTCCGGAGAGTTTGCCACGTGGCGGTTTTCCACGGGATTGCACGAGATCCAACTCTTCACCGACTCGGCACATCAGCAGACGCTGCGCATGGGTGTGCTCGGCGCGAACTGCGCTCGCGGTCGCGAGAGCGCGCAGCAACTGCATTGCGTCACCACCGACACCAGCGTGGTGATGGTGCGCAATCTGACGCCGACGACCAGACGTTCCACGCTGACCGGAACACTGCGGATCAGTCGACGTCCGCAACCCGGGGTGCGCACCGATCGACCCTACTCGAGTGGTGGCGCACTGCGCAGAAAGCCCGCCAGCACCGCGGCGGATTCGGTGTGTCCGTGGATTCTGCGCTGAAGTAGCGGTGGCCCCCCAAGGCGGTACAGGTTAGTCGGATGTCAGCTCAGCACGTGGGTCACTTGTAGCTCCGTTTCGCCGTCCCGCACGTCGGCCACGCGCGGGTCGCACCAGTCGGCCCCGTCAGCAGCGCCTGGTCGCGCGCTGTGCGCTCCCGATCTTCTGAAGCCGCGTACGCGAGCATCGCCGCCATGGTGGCGTTGTTCTTCAGATCGTCAAACACGATCTTGTCGAACGTGTCGCGGTTGGTATGCCACGTATACTGGCGATATTCGCTGTACGACGACTGCAACCGGAACGCCGGCGCTCCTCGGCAGAGAAAGCTGGTGTGATCGCTCCCGGAGTTGGCCTGGGGCCCCGGCACCTGCAGCTTGACACTGTCAGTCATCTCGGCGGGCAACTGCGCCACCCACGCGGCGAGGTTGTGACTGGCTTTGAGAAAGCCCTGACCCTCGAGAATCTCCACACGCCACGTGCCGTTGTCCTGATTGAACGCCACCTGGAGTCCGTCCATGACGTCCTTGTGGTCTTCGGCGAATGCCTTCGAGCCGATGGTGCCCTGCTCTTCACCGCCCCAGTGGCCGGCAATGATCGTACGACGCGGATTGGGATACGCCGCTTTCAAAATGCGCATCGCTTCGAGCATGGTGAGCGTGCCGGTGCCGTTGTCCGTTGCGCCGGTGGCACCGTGCCAACTGTCGAGGTGTGCCGACAACACCACGTATTCGTTGGGCAACTCGGTGCCCTTGATCTCGGCGACCACGTTGAACATCGGTACCTCGGCCGCAGTGCTCTGCGATTCCACCGTGAAGCGCACGCGCGCGCCCTGATTGTTGCTGGCCAGGCGGAACAGCAGCCCGTAGTCCTCGCATCCCACATCGACGCTGGGCACTTTTTCGCTCACGGCGCCGAAGACCTTGTTGACGCCCCAGCCGCCTGACCAGTTGAGCGTTCCAATGCCGGCAACACCCGCCGAATCGAGTCGGGCGTAGATGGCGTTCGTGCGTTGTGCAAACGTGGCACCGGCGGGGGCGAGCATGTTGAAACGCTCGGTGGCTACGCGGCGCGCGTCGGCGCGTTTGGTGTTGAGCTGCGCGATGGTGCTGGCGCGCGCGTACTTCTCGAGTTCCTGCGGTGCGCGACACATCAACTCGGGCGCACTCGTGAGCACGAACTTTCCCTTGACGGCCTTGAGCCACGCCGTGGCTGCGGCCGCATCGGCCAGCGCCGGCACTACCACCACCTCGGCGTCGACCGCCTTGCCGCCCGGCGTTGGCGGACTCCACGCCAGCACCTCCACGTCCAGGTTCTGCACGCGCGGCGCGGTGAGTTGCATGTGCACCGCGCCCTGCTGCCAGCCGCGCCAGGTGCCGTACTGTTCCTTGCGTGCCGGAATGCCGAGCGCGGCATACTGATTCTGCAGCCAGGTCACAGCGCTGGTGAAGCCTGGTGATCCTGAGAGTCTGGGACCGATCGAATCGACCAGGACCTGCGCCATGGGCTCGAGTTTCGATTCGGTCATCCCGACTTGCCACATTTTGCGGATGACGGGATCGGCTGATCGAAAGGTCTGGGCAGCCAGCGGCGACGAAGCTGCCGCGAACGCGGCCAGCGCGGAACAGACCGTCAGGGCTGCACGCGTCGGGCGTGGAGAGCGCATGATGTGGGGCTCGTTCGGGAGTGTGGCAGACTCAGCGTGCGCGGCCACGCAGTGTGCCGTGCCGCGAGAAGATCTGTAAAGGTTACGACAGGCGTCGCACAAGGGCGAGGCCAGTGGGGCCATGAGTCCGGTCCGGATTCCTGCCACACCGCACAGACGCATGTGGATCTCGCCTGAGTGCGGTCCCCATACTTGACACCGAAAGGCTGGGACGGACTTTCAGATGAGCATTTCCGCTCGTGATGCGCGGAGCGAACGACAACCTCCAGATCACCCCGCACATGCTACCTATACTCGAAGCGGCCGCACGTGGTTTGCACTGGACACAGTCGGTCAGCGGCCTGCATGGTGAACTCCATGCGGGCGACGATTTGGTCGGGCGCCTCGAACGACACTCCATCTTTGGGACACTCGCAACCGGTGAAAGCGCCGACGGCTGCTGGACCTTCAAACGGGTGGGGTTTCTTCAGACGCGAGCGACCATCCGCCAGTGCAACGGCGACACAGATATTGGTGCATTTCGCGACAACACGTGGAATAGCGGCGGCACACTCGAACTCGACTCAGGCGCCTCCTTCCGAGTGACGACGAACTTCTGGACCACTCGCCTCGAGTTCTTGCTCGATGACGACACACCTTTCGTCGCGTTCGAGCTCTCGGGGATTCTCAAGCGCTCGGCGAATGTGGTGATCCATCCGTCGGCGACGTCTCATCGCGACACACCGCTGGTCGTGTTGTTTGGCTGGTATCTCGCGGTGATGCTTGATGGCGACGGCGCGGCCTGACGCGTCACGGCTGTCACCTCTTCCGGCGTGAGTCCGACGATCTTCGAGAGTGCGCGAACGCCTTGGATCGGATCGAACACGGGATAGTCGGACCCGAAGAGCACACGGTCGAATCCGTCTCGGCGGAGGTCTTCTCGCAAAAGGACTGCTTCGTCGGCCGTCATGGGCGACACTCCTTCTGACGCTTCTTCAATCGCCACTGCCGAGAGTTCAAAGTAGACGCGCCGCGCAGGCGTGTCGCGCTCGGTCTCGCGCAGCCACTGACGCAGCGTCCGATACACCGTTCGTGTCCACGGGCCGTAGCCGCCGCTTCCGCCCAAGTGTGCGATGATCACGACCAGCCCCGGATGTGGTGCAAACACGCGATCTGCCAGTGCGCGGATGTGTGTCGAATCATGACCGCGGCGCTGGGGATCAACGTGCATGAGCACCGGCAGGTCGTGCACGCTGGCGAACGACGCAATCTCCGCGAGACGATCCAGATGTGCCGAGTCGCGAAGGTCGACCTGCGAACTGGCCACGTGAATCTTCACTCCCGCCACACGCAGTGAATCGCGACACCACGCGAGCTCTGCGAGCGCCCACGACGCAAGCACCGGCACTGAACAGAGAGCCGTTGCTTTGCCCGGATATCGCGCCGCCTCAGCCGCGACCCAGGCGTTTTCGCGACGCACCCGGCGGTGCACCTCGGCGCTGTCAATCGCCAATGCCGAAACGAACTCCGGATTGGCATACAAATGGCTCATCGGAACCAGCGTGACCGCAGCCAGCGAATCGCCATGTCGCGTCAGTAGCGATGCAACTGACAAGTAGATGGAGTCTGGTCGCGAGAATGTGACCCCGACCGATTTCCAGTCGCGCACGATATCTGGGCCGAGCACGTGCACATGATGATCCACGATGCCGGTCAAACGGTTGTCGTTCTCACCGGAGTCAGCAGTTCTGTCTGTGCATCCGATCAGCGAACCGCTGATGGACAGCACGAGCGCGACGCACGTGGCGTAGCTGGTCACCGCACGCTTCTTGCGCGCGCTGCTCGAGCGAAGGTGAGTGCGCCAGTTTCCTTCCACCTGTCCGGGGCATCGCCTGTCGTGCATTGGCAGTCCTCGACTGTTGTTG
>JAGNMU010000395.1 GCA_017991005.1 Gemmatimonadaceae bacterium
TTGACCCCGATTCTCACCGATTCTTCCAGGAGCGTTCCGGGTGATGGAGAGCAGTCCGAAGTCGCAGACCAGCTACGATGTGATCGTGGTGGGTTCGGGTGCTGGGGGTGGCATGGCCGCGTATCAGTTGGCGGTGGCGGGCCTCAAAGTACTGGTGCTCGAAGCCGGCCGCTCGTACGACCCGGTTCGCGAAACACCCATGTTCAAGCTGCCGCGGGAAGCCCCGCTGCGGGGCGGCGGGACGCGCGAAAAGCCCTTCGGCTTTTACGACGCCACCGTCGATGGTGGGTGGGAAGTTCCCGGTGAGCCGTATACCAACGCGCCCGGCACCGACTTCCGGTGGTGGCGCGCCCGCATGCTGGGCGGTCGGACCAATCACTGGGGGCGCATCTCGCTCCGTATGGGTGAATACGACTTCAAGCCGAAGACGCGCGACGGGCTCGGCGCCGACTGGCCGCTCACGTATCAGGATCTGGCCCCGTATTACGATCGCACCGAGATGCTGATCGGCGTGTATGGCGGCGACGATGACCTCGAAAACACGCCCCGCTCGTCACCCGGCGTGTTGCAGCCCGCGCCCGCACCGCGCGCGGTGGAGCTGCTGACCAAGAAGTACGCGACGCCGATGGGCATTCCGGTGATTCCGGCGCACTTGGCCATCATGACGCAGCGCCAGAATGCGAACACGCTGCCGCAGAAGATTCACCCCGGCAACAAACTCGCGCAGCGTGTGCTGCGCGATTCGATGCTGAGCCGACAAGCGTGTTTCTGGGCCACGCCGTGCGGCAACGGATGCAGCATCAAGGCCAACTTCCAGTCGACGACGGTGCTGCTGCCGCCTGCGCTCGCCACGGGCAACGTGGATATCGTGCCCGATGCGATGGTGCGCGAAGTCACCGTCGATGCGAAAGGCAATGCCACCGGCGTGCACTACATCGACAAACGCACGCGCACGGATCGTCATGTGAAGGCGCGTGTGGTGGTGCTGGCGGCGAGTGCGTGCGAAACCGCGCGCATTTTGCTCAACAGCAAGAGCAGCATGTTCCCCACCGGATTGTCCAACAGCAGCGGTCTGGTGGGCAAGTATCTCATGGATACGGTCGGTGCCGGCATTGGCGGACAGATTCCGGCGCTCGAAAATCTGCCGGCGCACAACACCGATGGCGCGTCGGCGATGCACATGTACATCCCGTGGTGGAAGTACAAAGAGCAACTCGAAGGCAAGCTGGGATTTGCGCGCGGCTACCACGTGGAGTTTGGCGGCGGACGCGGCATGCCCGGCGGCGGCACGTTCAACTTCCTCGAGAACATGACGCAGGGTGCGTACGGCAAGCGCTACAAGGAAGAAGCGCGCCGCTACTACGGGTCGTTCATGTACTTCGACGGCCGCGGCGAGATGATCCCCAACGAAGACAGCTTCTGCGAGATCGATCCGGACACGGTGGATCAGTGGGGCATTCCGGTGCTGCGCTTCCACTGGAAGTGGTCGGATCATGAACTCAAGCAGGCCGTGCACATGCAGCAGACGTTCGCCGGCATCATCGAGGCGATGGGCGGCAAGGTGAATGGCACGGTGCAGACCGATGGCGCACGTGCGATTGCGCGCGGTGGACAGATCATTCACGAAGTGGGCACGTGTCGCATGGGCACCGACGCCAAAACGTCCGTGCTCAACGAGTACTGCCAGTCGTGGGACGTCAAGAATCTCTTCGTCACCGACGGGGCGCCGTTTGTGTCCAACGCCGACAAGAATCCGACGTTGTCGATTCTGGCGCTGGCCTGGCGGACCACGGACTACGTGCTCGATCAACTTCAGAAACGGAATATTGGCTGATGGATCGCAACGAGCAGGCGCGTCCGCGTGCGGGTACGACAGACAGCGAGACGCCAGAGACGATTGACGTGGAGACCGCCGACCAGACCGTTCCCGACGGTGTGAACCGACGGGCGGCGCTCAAGACGCTCGCAGTAGCGGTGAGTTTGCCGGTGCTGGGAAGTGTGCCGGTGGACGCCGAGGCGCAAGCGAAGCCGGCGGCCGCAGGCGCGCAGCCCACCACACCGTCACAGCCGGCGCGGCTGGCGTCGGGCCCGCGTGGTACGGCGAGTGATCCGGATTTGCTGCGCCCCAAGAAGGATTGGCCGCGCAAGCTGCTCGCATCGGAGCTGGCGACCATCGCGGCGCTGTGCGACGTGATCATTCCCGCCGATGCCAAATCGTCCAGTGCCTCGGCCGTCGGTGCGCCGGCGTATATCAACGAACACGTCAGCGCGCCGTACGATGCCAACGCCCGCGATCTCGTGCGTGTGCGTGGTGGTGTGTCGTGGCTCAACCTGGAAAGTGACAGACGCTTCGGGAAACCCTTCACGCGCCTCACGCTCGCCGAAAAGACGCAGATCTGCGATGACATCTGTTATCTGCCGAAAGCCAAACCGGAATTTCAGCAGGGCGCGCGTTTCTTTTCACTCATGCGCAACCTGACGGCGACGGCTTTTTACACCACCGACGAAGGCATGAAGGACATCGGCTACATCGGCAACATGGCGCTGCCCAAGTGGGACCCGCCGCCACCAGCCGTGCTCAAACACCTGGGGCTGGCGTGAGCGGAGTGCTGACAAGGTGACCACGCGGACGTTGTGGCAGCGCGTACGACGGATTTGGGTGACGCTTGGATTGCTGGTGACGGTGGCATTTGTCGGGTGGTCGCTGATCGCCTACAGCGCCACCAGCGAGGCCAAGGAGAAAGCGCGTGGCGACGCGCGTGTGGAGGTCGTCGAGGTCAACGGCATCGTCGCCTTCTCGGCGACGGCGCAGAAGCAGGCGATGCCGGTTGGACTGGTATTCTTTCCCGGCTCGGGCGTCGATCCACGCGCGTACGCGCCTCTGGCGTACGCGGTCGCCGAAGCGGGATACCCCGTCATTCTCGTGCCGCTGCCGAGGCGAGGCATGTTTGGCGGGGCAGATGCACCGGAACTGATCACCACCGCCATGAACGCGGTGCACGATGACCAGCGTGCCTATCGCTGGATCATCGGCGGACATTCGCGCGGGGCGGTGATCGCGACCAAGATCGTCGCGGATCTGGCCGCACTTGGCGCCAACAGCGCGGCGGGCTTGCTGTTGATCGGCACCAGTCATCCGCGCGACGTGGATCTGTCGAAGCTCCGGCGGCCGGTGACCAAGATTGTCGGGACGAACGATGGCATCGCCACGCCGGAGCGCGTCGAGGCCAACAAACATCTGCTTCCCGCTGCCACGAACTGGGTGCGCATCGAGGGCGGCAATCACTCGCAGTTCGGGTGGTACGGGTTTCAGCCCGGCGATCATTTCGCCGATATCAGTCGCGACGCGCAGCACAAACAGATGATCGACGCCGTCATCGCCATGATTCGCTCGGTGTCAGAACAGGAGAATCTGGACGGCCTGCCGAGACGCTAGTGTGCCCGTGTCGGATTGGTGGGCAGGAACAGCTGCGTGAACTCCGGCTGGTTGGCCAGAAACGCCGCCGGGGCGCGTCCGGCGAAATCGCGAAAGTCTCGAATGAGATGCGGCTGATCGTGATAGCCGCACTCCGCAGCGACCCGTGACAGGCTGCGCGGGTCATCGCGCCACGCGCCGAAGACGCGCTGGAAGCGGCGAATGCGCGCCAGTTGTTTTGGCGAGATGCCCACGTGCGTGGCGAAACGGCGTTGCAGGTGACGCATGGATCGTCCAAGCGACGACGCCAGCGCGTCGAGTGACAGCGTGCCGTGCGAGTCGAGGATCGCGCGCACTGCTGTGTCGACATCGGGGTCGATCGCCGGTCGCACCGCCATCAGGGCCATGAGTGCGTCGTTGAGCATCGCCAAACGCACGTCGGTACACTGCGCGTCCGTCCACGCCGTCTCGGGCTCGGTCTCGGCATCGGTATCGGCATCGCTGCCGTCACGCGTTTCGAGACGCCGCCGCGTCGGAAGCGCGTCGCACAGATGCTGCAACGCGGTTCCCACATGTGCGGCGGTGAGCGCCCGCACATCGCACCACCCATTGGTGAGGTCAGCGAGGTGGTCGCACAGCAATGATGCACCGGCGGGTTCGAATCGAACCGCAACCAGATCGATCGCGCCGGTCGGCACGACCGCGAAGGGCGCGGTGATCTGTCCGACCAGCATGGCGCGCGGCTGCGCGGTCCGCGCGCCGTGATCACCCACGGCCAGAAACGGGTCGGCAAGATTGAAAATCAACTCGGGCGAACCGTCCGGCAGTGCCGGTTCCGGATCGCCGAACGCCGTGTCCGAGTCGCCGGACAGGCTCCAGTAGCAGCGCACAATGCGACGGAGCGCCATGGCGGGTTGGTATTCGCGATACTCCATGATCGGCGGAGTGTGCGCCGTCGGTCGCATTTCTACAAGCCGTGCCGCGGCGCCTGCCGTATTTCTCAGACACAGGTCATTGGTCCTACCTCCTGAGGAGCCCCTCGTGTTGAACGATTTCTCGCGCATCGTGGTCATTGCGGC
>JAGNMU010000396.1 GCA_017991005.1 Gemmatimonadaceae bacterium
CGCCAGAAGCAGACGGTCGCGCAGGTACGTGAGATACGAATGCAGCCCCAGCTCCCACGTGTCGCGATACGCCTGCACCATCTCCGGCTCGCGCGTGAGATCGGCGTCATCCCCGTTTTTCACATCGCGCTTGCGCACAAACGGCTGAAAGTTGCTGCCAAACTTCACGCCGTATGGCGGGTCGATGTAGATCATCTGCACCTGGCCACCCATACCCTCGTATTGCAACAGCGAGTTCATGCACACCAGTGAATCGCCCAGCATCATGCGATTCACCCAGCGGTCACGGTGCTCGTAGGCCTTGAGGACCTGATCCACCACATTGCGCTTGGGATCGGCGAACAGATCGAACAGATCGTTCTGCTCGTCTTTGCGGTGAGCGCCCAGCGTTTCCAAAATTGCCTGTGTGCTCAATCGCTCATGGACGAACATGGGCAGGGTGGGCACATCGAACGACAGGCGCTCGGCTTTTCCGGTCCAGTTGAGGAACGGCGTTTGCAGCCGCTTGAGCCACTGTGCAGCGTCGCGACCCGCAGCGCGCGCGGCCGCCGCCGCATCGTCCACACCGTCCGCCTGAAGTCCCGCTTCCACAACTGCAAACAGGTCAGCTACGCGGTCGCGCAGCGCCGCGTTCTCTCCATCCCAGACCAATTCGGGTGCTATGGAGGAGTCATAGCGGTACGTAGCCGGCACCTTCTTCTTCCGAAACTGCGCCTGCGTTCCCGCCTCGGGGCGCAGAGCCGCATCGGCGCCGAGATGTTCATACGCGCGGGCTGGCGTCGGGCCGGCAGATCGCGGCGGTAATTGAGGAGGGCGCGCACCGACTTCCGATGTGTTCGTCGACGGCATTGCCGCAGGCGGCTCGGTACTTGTGGACGCTTTCGAGGCAGGGGCGGCGGAACGGCTTTTCGGCGACTTGCGAGCCGGCATTGACCACTGGGACGGGATTGGCGCGCTCTGGTGCGCCCGACACCAGCGCACGCGAGCACATGGATCGGACGGGCCTGTCGAAAGTCGCTCCTGCACCCAGAAACGACAAGGGCGGTATGCGCCGTGCACACCGCCCTTGTTGCTGAATCACACCTGTCGTCGCGTCAACGTCTCGCCGCAAGCCGCCCGCATCAGCGCTGGATCAGTTTCACCCGCTGCCCGTTCCGGAAGATCTCCACGCGATCCGCTCGTCCATCGCGATTCGTGTCGGTCCACACCTGCAACACGGCGCTGGACTGGTCAAGAAAGATCGCGCGCCACGGAATGCCGCCACGTCCCTGGTCCGGCACGCGGATCGTGAATTCGTTCGTCCCCAACCACGTCATGACCTCGGCGTTGGGTCGCCCCTGAATCACATCGAGCGCGGCCCGCATCTGTGGCAGGACCTGCGGATAGGCCTGCGAGGCATACGCCGGCAGGTCGTCGCAGCGACCATCAGTGTCCTTGTCCAAACACACGGGCGGACCAAACCGTGCATCGTCACACCACCCGTCGCCGTCGCGATCCAGACACGCGGTCGAGCCGTAGCCCGGTGGGCGGACATTCGGGTTGCCGTTGAAGTAGCGTGGGTCGCTCACACCGCCGGGCACCACCACCCCGCCGGGCGTGACATACCCGCCGTATGACCCCATGGGCCCCTGCGGTGACGGTGCACCTCCCGGATATGACGAAGCCGGCTGGGAAGCCGGCTGGTCACCGTACAGTTGGGCATCGCTGATCCGCTTACTCTCACGGTCGGCACGAAGATCGCGCGGATCCGCCGGCACGATGTCCGGCGGAATGAGCGGCGGCCGCTTTTCGGCGGGAGGCTTTGCAAAGCCCTTGATAGGGAGCTTTTTGCCCGCTTCCTCCCCATAAATCACCCGCCCGTTGGCCGGCTTCTTCTTGACCGCGGTCGCGCAGTCTGTCGGCGCCGGCTGCTGTGCCGGTGGCACGCCATCGATCCACACCCGGCACATGGTCGCCGGCGGCATATACTCGCGCGGGATGCTGTCCTGTTTGGCTCCACCCTGGGCTCCGGCGGCGCCGGCGGACAGGGCTGACCACAGCCCGAGCACACCCACGATCGACAGTACGTTGCGTTGGATCATCACGACCTCCACCAGACTCCTTCGGGTACCCGGGGACACGCACTGACCTCGAAGAAGGGCAGTCTGTGACACCTGCCCTCGTACAGAGGCACAAGCTGTGCCATCCCCGCTCTTACCGCAAATACCCCGCAGATCTGGAAGTATCGGCAGCATATCGGCCAAAGGACAGAGGAACCGTCATCCCGAGTGGACAGGCGAGAGGACACCTGTCCGATCTACTGGGACTCCAGTAGCCGGCCGCCCGACTCAGTCCCCGAAACTGATGCCCGTCATGCGCGCGGCCTGCACCACGTCGTGAGTGGGGTCGACACGCTTCGTCTCGCGCAGCACTTCGTCGATCGGGATGCACACCAAATGCGGGGACTGGAGGGCCACCATGTGCCCCCATCGTTTGTCCGCGATGGCCTGCACGGCCGCCGCGCCAAAACGTGTGGCCAGCAAGCGGTCGTAGCCGGTGGGGGAGCCGCCACGCTGCAAGTGCCCGAGCACCATCGAGCGGGTCTCCTTGCCGGTGCGCTTCTGAATTTCGAAGCCCAGTCGGTCCGCAATGCCGCCCAGACGACGTTCCTGACCAGGCAGTGACGCCCCGATGATGGATTCCTTGCCCCCCTTGGGCTTCGCGCCTTCGGCGACGACCACGATGCTGAAGCTGCGCCCCGCCGCTTCACGCGCCATGATCTTGTCGCAGACCTTCTCGATATCCCAGTCGATTTCGGGAATGAGAATGACATCAGCCGTTCCCGCGACACCGGCGTGCAGTGCGATGAACCCTGCTTCGCGCCCCATCACTTCAAGCACCATCACCCGATCGTGCGACTCGGCGGTCGTGTGCAGCTTGTCGATCGCTTCCATCGCAGTATTGACGGCCGTATCGAAACCGAACGTCGTGACGGTGCCTGCCACGTCGTTGTCGATGGTCTTGGGCACACTGATGATGCGCATGCCCTTGGCGGCCAGACGCGAGGCGATGGACAGCGACCCGTCACCGCCGATGGAGATGATGGCCTCGATCCCCAGATTGCGCGCGTTCTCGATCAGCTCGTCGGAACGATCGATCTCGATCCATGAGCCATCCGCCTGTTGCACGGGATACGCAAACGGGCTGCCGCGATTGGTGGTGCGAAGGATCGTGCCACCGAGGCTGCCGATGCCCTTCACGGTATCGGCGGTGAGCGGCACAACTTCGTCATCACCCATCAGGCCGGCGAAGCCGCGCTTGATGCCCAGCACATCCCAGCCGCGCGTGCGCGCAGACAGGACAGCGGCTCGAATGACTGCATTCAGTCCGGGGGCGTCGCCACCACCGGTGGAAAGCGCGATGCGCATAACGTTGGAGTGTCGGGTCAACAGGAGTTCACGGAACTGACGGCGTGGGTGGACGCATCGAAACATTCGAGAGATTGGCGAGCTGTCGCAGTACCGTGTCCTGGTACGCCAAGTTCATCCGAAGCGAGTCGATTTGATCCTGCAGCATCGCATTGTCCTGGCGGAGTTCCAGCACGGCGGCCGTCAACTGCATGATCGTCTCCCCCGAGGATAAATCAGTGCCCGTCGTTGGTACACCGCCTTGGCAGCTTGTGACGAAGAAACCGGCCGTCGCAATCGTTTGCAGAAGCAACAATCGTCGAAATGCGCGGGTGCGTGCATGCACGATTCGCGCGCGCGGCGGTCGATCGTCGCATGGCATCGCGGTGTCGTCGCATGCGCGGTGGAGAGCGTTCTCTGCAGCAGGCATCGCCGGAATCAGGTCTGGGGTGGGCGCCAGGGTCGCACGCGCATCGGCGTGATATCGACACACCCCGAAACGTGCGGGTTATGTCGAGGACCCGGAGACGTGCGATCATGCGCCATGCCATCACGCAACGGAAGTACCCTCATTGAGCAGCTCCTGCTTCTCGTCGTCCTGAGCGTCTGTCTCGCCATCGTGACGCGGGCCGGCGTACGCGTCCTCGACGCCGCAACGGTGCACGGCGCCGCACGCGATGTCTCCGAGCTCTTTGCCATGGCCCGCGACCGCGCCATGGCGACGGGGACGCGCACGGCGGTCCAGCTCGACCATCGTGCACACCGCGTCCTCGTCAACGCCGGAACGGATACGTTTGCCCGGCTCGACCTGGCCTCCGGTCGCGCCGTCCTGCTCAACGCCACCCGCGACTCCATGGCCTACCTGTCATCCGGACTGGGCTACGGCGCGGCCAACCTGCGCGTGATTCTCTCGCGCGGCGCCAGCGCCGATACCATCACCGTCTCACGACTCGGACGCGTCCGTCGATGACACCCTCAATGTGCATCGCCGCCCGACGCGTTCTCGCGTCTCAGCCCGCCGCCGTCGTGCCAAAGTCGTAACCGGGCACGCTGACACGGGGAATCTCCTGCCCAATCGTGCGCTCGATCGTTCGCACCAT
>JAGNMU010000397.1 GCA_017991005.1 Gemmatimonadaceae bacterium
GTCCAGAGTTTCACGCGCGAAGCCGCCGAGACCACGCGTTTTTCGGCATTGCTGTCGCAGGTGGTGACCGCCGCCGTACGCCGGGCGCAATTGCGCGCGGTGTTTTTTGGCGCGGTGGGGTTCATTGCGTTCGCATCGGTGGTGGCAGTGATGTGGCAGGGCGGCATTCAAGTGATCGCCGGCAAACTGACGGCCGGCGCGCTGGTGTCGTTCCTGTTCTACGCGCTCACCGTTGCCGCCGCCGTCGGCTCGCTCGCATCGCTGTTCGGCAACTTTCAGGAAGCGATCGGCGCGGCCACCCGCGTGTTCGAGCTGCTCGACTCGAGCCCCACCGTCCGAGAGGCCGCAGCCCCGACGCGCCTTCCGTCGGTAGTGCGCGGAACCATCGCGTACGAGGCGGTCTCGTTTCGGTACGCAGACGATTTGCCCGAAGTGCTGTCCGCGTTGTCGCTTCGCATCGAGCCCGGCGAGGTGCTCGCGCTGGTGGGGCGCTCTGGCGGCGGGAAGACGACCATTGCGAATCTCCTGCCGCGCTTCTGGGACGTCACGAGCGGCCGCATCACGCTCGATGGCATCGACATCCGCGAGCTTTCACTCGAGTCACTGCGCGGCGCGATCGGCATCGTGCCACAGGAGCCGGTGCTCTTCAGCGGCACCATCCGCGACAACATCGCCTACGCGCGTCCTGACGCGAGTGACGCCGACATCACCGCTGCGGCGCGCGCCGCGCACGCGCTCGAGTTCATCGAGCGTCTGCCCGCCGGCTGGGAGACCCGCGTGGGCGAACGCGGCGTCAAACTCTCCGGCGGCCAGCGCCAGCGTCTCGCCATTGCCCGCGTGTTTCTCAAGAACCCCGCCGTCGTCATTCTCGACGAAGCCACATCGAGTCTCGACACGGAAAGCGAACGCTACGTCGAAGAGGCCCTGGGGGAACTGCTGCAAGGCCGCACCACGTTGCTCATTGCACACCGCCTGAGCACCGTCCGGCGCGCCAATCGTGTCGTGGTGCTCGACGACGGCGTCATCGCGGAATCCGGTTCACACGACGAACTGCTGGCCCGCGACGGCGGCCGCTTTGCGCGCCTCTATGCGGCGCAGCACCGTGATGTGGTGCCGGCGGTTGAGCCGACGTGAGCCTGGTTCAGCGACATCGCTCAACAGCATTCACCACAGAGAGCACAAAGGCAGAAAGAACAGAGAGAACAGAGAGAACACCAAAGAGAATTGTGAAATGCGTATGGTGAGCACATGCATTCGTCGTGCCTTTGCGCCCTCTGTGCCTCTGTGGTAAGAAAGCAGTTGCCGTCCCAGCGGTCACCATAAAGCCAGCTCGACGCGCCGCTTAATACTCCACCTGCACCCGCGTCTCGACACCGCGCGTGACACGCACCACGCGCGTGCGCACGCCGAGTTTTTCCTGCCAGACCACCAGCGTGTAGGTGCCCTCGGGCACGCCGTCAAAGCGGAAGGCGCCGTCGGCGCCCGTGATGGCAACGAACGGGTGGGGGGCCACCGCGATCCACGCGCGCACCCACGGATGCAGATCGTCGCGCACTTCGACGAGTCCGGTGCGCATGCCGATCTCGCCGTTTGGCACCACCTGCCCCGCGTCATTGAGCGTGATCTGCGTGCGCAGCGCGGAGGCGTCCGCCGCATCGAAGAATCGCAACCGTGACATCATCGCATCACGCGATGTCACCATCACCGTGCCACCCTGCGCCATCCGCTGCACGCGCGGCTCGAGCCGGCAGCGGTCGAGGACGAGACTCGCTCGTCGGGTGGCGTCGGGGAACGGTCCGGTCGTGACACCGGTCAGCCATACGGCCGCATTGCCAACGCCGCCCGCCTGCGAGGGAATCGGCGTATCCGTGAACGGCTGGCACACCGACAGATCGTGCGTGGGCACAATCACCGAGTCGCCCGCAGCGCCGCCCTTCTGTTCAATGCGGCCAGCGATCACGCCGGCCGCGAGTGTCGCCACGTCACGCACCGGACGATACGCCATGCGCGCCGCGCCGAGTGTCAACACCGCACTGTCGAGCGGCAACACGCCAAGCGCATGGTCCACCGTCCCGAAACTTTCGCGTGACGGCGACTCCGCCATGGTGGTGCGCCCCCCCCCGTCGCCAGGAGCAATGGAAGCCGGTTCGTTGCTCTGGCACGCCTGCAGCGCCCACAGCACGAGGCTCAGTGGAAGGCTCCGCATGCCGTGCCTGCTCGGCGTCATGATGGCGCGCGTCTCGCGCGGGATGGCGCCGGAGTCGTCGATCAAACGACGATGAGATCGCGCTGCGGCGCACCACGCGGCGTGACCAGCAACGCGTCCTCGCCCACGTAGCAGTTGACCTCACTCCGGATCCCGAGTTCGCCCGGCAGATAGATCCCCGGCTCGATCGAGAACCCCACACCGGGAATCAGCACCCGGTCGTCGCGCGATTCGAGATTGTCGATCTGCGGGCCCGATCCGTGCAATTCGCGCGAATCGATGCTGTGCCCCGTGCGATGCCAGAATTGTGGTCCGAAGCCGCGTTCGGTAATGACCGCACGGGCGGCATCATCGGCCTCGCCGCCGCACACCGGCGATCCGGCCGCGATGCGCGTGGACAGCAACGTGAGCGCCGCATCGCGCGCGTCGCGCACCGCTTCCCAGATCGTCACGGTGCGCGACGAGGGCGCGCCGATCGATCCCATCCAGGTCTGGTCGGCGTACACCCCGCCGCCTTTCTCGCGCGCCCACAGGTCGACCAGCAGCACATCGCCCGCGACGATCACACGCGGGGTATCGGCCGATGGCGCATAGTGCGGATTGGCCGCGTTCTCCGACGCCGCGACATCGGGACCATGATCGGTTTCGAGACCGGCGCGTTCGAACGCCTCGAGAATGCGCTGCTGCACCACGTGCTCGGCCACCGGTGTTCCCGCCGCCACCTGCGCACCGGCGTACGCGATGGCGTCGTGCGCGATCGTCTTGATGATCTCGGCGGCCCGTTCATGCGACGCGAGTTGCGGCGCCGTCCACGTGGCATACACATGCGACACCAGCGGCGCCGACGTCACGACGGTGGCGCCAGTCGCCCGCACCATCTCCAAGACACCGGCCGGCACGCGGTCGAGATATGGAATCGCGTCGCCCGCCGAATATTCCATCGCGATGCGTTTGCCGGCGACCAGCGTGTGCAGTTCCTGCTCGAGCGACCGCCAGCCGGAATACACGCGCAGTGGCCAGGCGGTGGGCCAGCGGGCCCATGGCCCCGGTTCGATGGCGTGCTGAATGCCGATGGGGACGCCGTCGCGCGGGATGTACGCAAAAATGCGCCGCGAGACCAACCCTTCAAACCCCAGCAGGCCGTGCGCGATGGCGTTGGTGCCGCGGAAGTCGTAGAGCAGCCAGCCGTCGAGTCCCGCGTCCGCAATCAAACGTTGCAGACGCGGCAGCATGTCAACCGTGAGCATCGTTCGCGCGGAAAGAGACGAGAGTGATCAGCGGCGACGCCACTCGGCGCGCCATTGGCACCGAGCATCGCCGCGTGAGCGGCAGAGGACGTGTTCCACGGCACCGTCGGCATCCGCGAGTGTGTGGAGTGCTTCGCGGAACGCCGCTTCGTACAAGCCGCATCCCGCGCCTCGCGGTGCGGCATCGACGGAAACAGGCGCCGTGACGTCCAACATCAACGTACTCCCTTGTCGCACCAGTGTCGCGTCCATGAACCGCTTGGAAAGCCGGCGCAATTGACGCAGCGCAATCGGTCGTCCCAGCAGTGCGGGCAACGAGGTGGCCGCGCCACGCGTGGTGGAGCCGATCGTCGAGATGGCCGCTCGCGCCCACATCCGTCCCGCCTCACGAAAGGCGAGATCGGCGTCAGGGCGACGTCCAATCAACCGCGCGAGCGCCAGCACTTCGTCAAAAGGCACCCGCTGCTGCCGACGGACCGCGTCCTGATAGCGCCGGATCTGCAACAGGACGGTCTCACTCAGCCCAAGCCGCTTGTTGCGCAGTTCATGTACCAGTTCGGCGTCGAGCTCGGCCTCTGGCTTGTCGATGGCGCGCACGGCCTCGAGTAACGCGAGTGGCAGGCGTGCGTCGAGCGGGCCACCCGCCAGCGGAAGCGCGGAGTCGCCGTGGGGCGTAGCCCGCGTCACGGATGCGTCGATCAAGGAAGACACTGTGGCGAAGCTAACGTGTCACGGGTCACCGGAACAAGCGGCGACGTGTGGCTTGCGTGCACGCGGTCCGTCGTTCAGCGTCTGCGCCATGCCTTGTATGCGAATTCGCTGAGATGGACGCGTCGGCGCCGTGGGGAATGGCTGTACTGCTGGCGGGCGCGGTCGCGCTCGGAGCCTGGCGGGTCGGCAGCTTGCGTACGAGCGGCGCCGCGGCCGCGTTCGCTATCGGCGCACTGGCGCTGCGCGCTGCGTGGAGCTGGGGCGCATTTCTGATCGGCTGGTTTGTGCTTTCGAGCGTCCTCTCCCGAATCGG
>JAGNMU010000398.1 GCA_017991005.1 Gemmatimonadaceae bacterium
GATCTCGATGGTGGTTTGCTGGCCCGTCGGCAAAAATTTGCGAATGCCGAAATCGGGGAACACCACTTCTTCCGAGCAGCTCGATGTGTCCTTGCGATCGAACACCACGCGAAGCGGTTGACCCGCTTTGACACGAAGCTGCGACGGACTGTAGCCGCCGTCGACGGTGATGACGACCTGCGTGGGTAACGGCGCGGCCATCTCGCTGCCGGCAGCAGTCGGGGCGGCGGCCGTCGGTGCCGTCGCGACGACGACGTTGGCACGCCCCGCCAGAAAGAAATACCAGTTCACCCAGACGATCGCCGCCACGCCGGCGGTGAGAACGAGCCATTCGGATGTCGAGAGCACGAGCATAGCGGTATCCCCTGAAATGGGTATCGACCCGCAGCCGCGGCGTTCGCGCCGGCGCGTCATTTTACCCCCTGAGGGTATTGTATATACCCCCACCCCCTATGTCAAGCATTTCACGGCCACCTTGGCGGTCGCGCGAGGATAGCACACAAAAAAGGCCCCCCAACGGAGCGGTTGGGGGGCCTTCTGAGAGCTCACAACCGGGATCGAACCGGTGACCTCATCCTTACCAAGGATGTGCTCTGCCAACTGAGCTATGTGAGCGGCCTTAAACTGCAACAACTTACACAATGTGGGAGTTTATCCAATCGCACCCCGACATGTTCTGAAACGTCCTTGAAATGCGGCTTGCCGCATGCAGGCGACACGAGGGAAGCCTAGACGCTCTGGCGGGCGCAGGCAACCCCAGAGTCAAACCCGGCAGCACCGCGCTGCTCGAGCCCCGAGACGGTTGCGAGCGTTGACAGGGCAGCGCGGATCGGTCCCCGCCGCGACGCCCAAACACCGTAGAGTGGCATCGCAATCGTGATGTCTGTGAGCCGTGGATCGCTGCGTCCTGGATCGCGGCGCGCGTACCGGGCCGCCGTCGCCGCCCCGAGGAGTACGCGGGCCGCACGCGGTGAGGCCTCGGCGCGCCGCTCACACCCTGCGTGCCTTCTCCGATCGAGATACTCTGCAATTTGTGCTGTCAACACCGGCCACAGGCACGGTCAATGCGGCCGTCGGCTGGAAGCCCGTGCCAGACGTGACGCGCCGAACATCGCAGAAGGGTTTCGGCCGCCGCGATTCCGGCACGTCGATGTCCTCGGAGCATTTCTATCCCTTGGCACCAAATCGCAACAGCCGGAGCGCATTCGCAATCACGACAAGCGTGCTGCCTTCGTGAGCAATCACCGTCGGCCCGATGCCGGCGGCGCCAGTCGCGGTCACGATCACGAGCGCGACGATCACGCCGAGCGATACGAAGAGATTTTGCCTGATGACACGTTCGGACTGCTGCGACAGCGAGACGGCAAAAGGCAGTCGACCCAGATCATCACCCATCAACGCGACGTCGGCCGTCTCAAGCGCCGCCGCAGTGCCAGCGCCACCCATGGCGATACCGACGGTGGCATGAGCGAGGGCCGGCGCATCGTTCACGCCATCGCCCACCATCGCCACCGGTCCGGCGGCGGCGAGCTCTTTGATCGACGTCACCTTGTCTTCCGGGAGCAGTCCAGCGCGCACTTCATCGACGCCTACTGCGGTACCCACGGCGTTGCCGACGCCGACGTTGTCACCGGTCAGCATGATGATCCGCTGAATGCCTGCACGCCGAAGCGCGACGAGTGTCTCGCGCGCGTTCGCTCGAGGTTCATCAGCGAGACCTAAGACACCCAGAAACTCGGGCGTGTTGCCGACGCGTCGTACGATCATCGTGCTGCGTCCCGCCTGCTCGAGCCGCGTCACCGCCTCGCGCACCGCTGGCGGCACGACCACGCCCGCATCCTCGAACAGCAGCGCTCGGCCAATCTCCACGACGGCGCCATCAACCGATGCGCGTACACCACGGGCAGTGACCGATGTCAGCTCGCCCGCCTCCGGCACCGTCAACTTCTGTGCCGCAGCGTGGCGTACGACCGCCTTGGCCAGAGGATGCTGAGAGCGCTGTTCTACTGAAGCGGCACTGGCCAGCAGGAACGTCTCATCAACCGAGTCCATCGGCACTATGTCAGTCACCGACGGCTCACCGACCGTGATCGTACCGGTCTTGTCGAGCGCGAGGGAACGAATCGATCCCAATGCCTCAAGGTGTGCGCCGCCCTTGATCAACACGCCGTTGCGGGCCGCCTGAGCGATGCCCGCAAGGACCGCGGCCGGTGTGCCGAGTGCCAGCGCACACGGCGAGGCGGCCACCAGTACCGCCATGGCGCGGGCGAACGCTTCGGGCCACGAGAGCACTCCGAGAAGTGGGGGTACTACGATCAGCAGCACATCACCGATCAGCACCACCGGCACGAAGACGCGTGCAAACCGTTCCGTAAATTGCTGCGTAGGCGCCTTCTGTGTCTGCGCCTCGGAAACCAGTTTGATGACACGATCCAGCGTCCGATCTCCGATGGCGGCCGTCACGTCGATGACAAGCGCCCCTTCGCCGTTCACGCTGCCGGCGAAGACCGGATCGCCGGGTGCTTTGTCGACCGGCACACTTTCGCCTGTGATCGGCGCTTGGTTCACGCCAGAGCGGCCTTCGAGCACTGTACCGTCCACCGGCACGCGCTCGGCCGGCTTCACGACCACGTGATCCCCCGGCTTCACGTCGCCGATCAATACCTCCATCTCACGCCGCAGCCCGCTCTCCACGCGAAGCACGGTGGCGCGCGACGGTGCCAATTCCGCGAGTGCGGTGATGGCCTTCCTCGCCCGCCCGAGCGCGTAGTGTTCCAATGCGTGGCCGAGGCTGAACAAGAACAACAGCAACGCGCCCTCCGCCCACTCCCCCAACACGGCCGCGCCCGCAGCCGCGACAACCATCAGCAGATCGATGTTGAAGTGGAACTTACCACGCCTGAGATCCGCCAAGAAATGGCCGACGTTGTCGCGTGCGCCGAACACATACGCCATCGCGAAGAGCACGATGGCAATCCATTGCGGCGCTGTTCCGCTACGGTCGACCAACCATCCGACCAGGAGCGCGACACCCGACATCAGGCTCCACGCCAGCTCCCGATTGCGCGCATACCAACTGCGTGATGCCTCGGGCTCGCCACCATCGGACTCGCCACCATCGGGCTCGCGAGCATCCGGCTTGCGCGTCTCTTGCAGCACCGCTTCGATATTCGCACGCGACGTAATGCGCCGGTCGAACTCCACGCGCGCGACCTGCGCTGCCATGCTCACGGCCGCCGCCGTCACCCCCGCAGAACCACGGAGCAGCGACTCGAGTCGCACGCCGTCGTCCTCAGTCGCGACGCTATGTATCGGCAGGACCACATGCGCGAACTGCTCACTGATCGACGCCCCCGCGACGCGCGCGAAACCTTCGACCTCCGCGAGCGTGACACGTTCAGCGTCATAGTGCATACACAGCATTGGGCTCGTGATGGGTCGCGTCTCACCCGGCTCTGTGTCACCCACGTCAAGCACGTGCACCCGCACGACACCGGGCTGCGCCTCGAGCATCGACGTGAGACGAGCGATGCATGCATCGCGGGCGTCCGGCACGTCGGGCAGCACCAGCGGGAGATCAAGCCGCGTGGTCGGATGCCTCAGGTCGTCAGTTGGAGTTTTGCTCAGCATCCGCGCGTCCTGGGCGGCAGCTGCATGCAGCGTTCGAGAAGCGTCGGCTCGTGCGAGGCATCGCGACCGCCCCGTGCATGGAACCGCGTCAGGGCATGAGACGCTTCCGTGCGAATCGTGGAGTCAGCATCAGTAAGTCGAGCGCGCAGCGCCGCCGTTACGTTCGGGTATGTGGCTATCGAGAGCGAGCCCAGCGCGCGAACAGCGGCGAGCCGGACCGGGGCCGACGAATCGGCGAGAAGGTTTACGAGTTGTGCCTGCATCTCCGCCAGCGCGAGTGTGTCTCGCCCGACTTGCAAGACGGCGGCGTGACGAACTGCGGCCGACGAGTCATGCAGAACGCTCTGCAGAACCGCGCGGCGCGCCGACGCGGATAGTGCGCCCAGTGCCTCCACGGCCCGCAGACGCGTGGTCGCCACCGAATCCCCCGCAAGCGTCTCGAGTGTGCGCTGGACGATTGTGTCGGTCGTTGCGCTGCTCGTGATTCTGCCAAGTGCGTCCGCCACTGCGGCACGAACTGCATCATCGCCGTCGCGGTGAGCCGGAACGACAGATGCCAACGGCATGGAGCGCTCCGCCAGCGCGCTCATACTCAACACGCGTCCGATGGCTCGCACTCCCTGCGCCCTGACAGACGCGTGCGCGGAATCGTTCAGCATCTGCGCCAGCCCGGGAAGCGCGTCGATGGCGATGACGCCGGGTTGATCGAGTGCCATGGATGCGGCGACACGGACAGCGTCAATCGTGTCGGCGAGTGCAGCGACCAACGCCGTGACCGGTCGCTCCAGCTTTGGATTGACGGCCAGTACGTTCCCGAGCGCAACGGCTGCGTCTTCACGTTCC
>JAGNMU010000399.1 GCA_017991005.1 Gemmatimonadaceae bacterium
CATCAAGGTGGGCCGACTATCGGTGGTGCCGGTCACGCCCGCCGAGTGGGATGTCGTCGTCGCCATGGGCTCCAGTTGACAGATCCCGCTGCGCCTCGGCGCACGTGGTCGTCGCGTCTCACGCGCGTTCCATGGACGCTGCTCCTGCTGCTGGTGATGGCAATCTGGGCGGCGCCGCGTCTGCTGCCACATCTGGCCGCCGTGGCCGGTGTGCGCGCGACAGCAGCACGGACCCCGACATTCACGGTGCAGACGCTGCGGCGCGAGACCCTGTCGACGGCCTCACTTCGCGGCCAGGTGGTGTTGGTGAACGTGTGGGCCACCTGGTGCCTGCCGTGCCGCGTCGAAATGCCACTGCTCGAGTCCACATGGCAGCGCCATCGCGCCGCCGGGTTCGTGTTGCTCGGTGCCTCTGTCGATCGCGCACCGCCAGCAACGGTGGAGGCGTTTGTCACAGAGCGCGGAGTCACCTATCCCATCGCCATCGTCGACCAATCGGTGATCGATGCGCTGGGTGGCATTCGTGGCTATCCCACGTCGATCCTCATTGGCCGAGACGGTCGGGTGCAACACACCGTCATCGGCCCCATCGGCCCGCTGTCGCTCGAACCTGCCATTCGGCGCGCACTCGCCGAACCGGCGCCGAGTGCCACACCGCCTTCGATCCCGCGATAACGACGCACACGAGCTGTGTCGTCGCGCGCGCGTCTACGGTTCTGCGTCTCCGCCGATGAACCCGTCTTTTCGCAGTCGCGCCGCTTCCCGTTCCATCTCCCGCATGAGCGTGGGGAGCACGGTGGCTACATGCGTCGCGGTGCTGTCGGTCGACAGGTCGAGTGCGCGGATGCGGTAGAAGGAGATGCGATCGGGTTGCGTGAGTTGCGCCGTCAGTGTGCGCAACGCCGGCGCAGGAAATGGCAGCGTGCCGGCAACCGGTGTGTACTGCGACCACACGCCGTTCAGGTTCCGAACGGCGGTGACCTGTGCCAGCAGTTCAAAGGGTCCGTCGGGCAGTACCAACGCGGCGATGCGATGAATGACCAACAATCGAGGTGCGGGCGAGGTCTCGTAGACAAAGTGCCAGTCGTCGCGTGTCCCGAGACTATCAACCGTCAGCGTCGGCCACGGGGCGGGCAGCACCAGCGTCGGGATGCTCGCGGCTACGTCGCCACCCGAGTCGGCGACGCTGGTGGGTGCAGGATCGGCCGTCAGCGTTGCTCCGCCAGAATCGATGCGCGTCTCCGTCGAGTCGCGACATGCGGCGAGACCCAGCAGAAGCATCAGCGCACGTCTGATCGCGAGACGCGCTCCGAGGCCACGCACGTGGGCCGCGATCAGGGGCACGGAACGAACGGTGGCGCGAATGTCAGGCATCGTGGTCGGCTCCAGGCGCGGCAAGAAATTCCTCCCGTTGACGTGACAAGAGGCGTTGGACTAGGCGGCCGGCCACGGAAACGTCACCGACCGCGGCGCGTCCGGGGAGCCGTCGAACTTGCGCAGACGCACCACGATTTCAATGGTCGCTGGTGCGCCATCGGTCACGTGCACCCGGAATTCGATCATGCGCGCATCGTCGGCCGACGGCTCGAACGAATAGCCCCATACAAAGTACGGCTTGCCTTGTGCGCCGGCGGCTCGCGCCTGCAGGCGCATGGCGTCGGGTTCGAACACGCCGCCGGCGGTCTGTGATGAGCGAATGCGGACGCGCCAGGCGCCGGTGTCGCGATCGGTCTCGCGGTACGCGACGAAGGCGTAGTCGGCATTGAGCACGGCGTCATAGGCGTCCACGTACGCGAGGCTTTCGTACAGCGTGCTGTCGGTGGACGCCGGCGCTTCCAGGAGAATCGGAGCAGACATGTCGGTCTCAAGCAAGAAGGGGAAACGGGAGCGTGCGGCCGGGTGCCGCAGCGCGCGGGGTGCGGCAGCGACTCAGTCGATCAGCCAGCCCAACCATCGCGGGCCATGCAGCAGCGTGGGACGCCAACGCCAGCCGGCGTGGGTGACCGCCTGAATGAGCGGGCTTTTGATCTCGCGCACATCAAACCGGTAGGTGTACGAGAGCGCGGGGGTGAATCGGCCCTGCGCATCGAGTTGCAGACCGAACACGCGACCGCGGTCCTGCTGAAAGAAGATGATGCCGCGTTGCGTCTCCCAGCGAAGATCGGCGCCGCCGACACCGGCGGACCAGTCATACGATGACGTCTGATCGATCGGGCGTACGGTGTGCGTGGCTTCATCGAGTGCGAGAATCATGCGATAGGTGCGGCGGAGACCTCGCGCCCGCGCGAGATCCACCCACTTGGCGTCGGCATATTTCCAGGTGGCCACCAGTCGCGTCGTATCGTCCGGATCGGCCGCGATGGTGAACGGCACATCATGCGCATTCACCGACAACAGCCGCTGACGCAGGGTCGGCGCATCGACCGGCGAGGCCCCGGCAGCGGCGGGCACCTCGGATGCCCACGCCGACATGCGGAAGAACCACGCGGTTGCCGCCACCAGCAGCAGGAGCGTGATGGCGATGAGCACCGCCGGACGATAGAGCCAGAACTGTTGTGCGTCGCGCGACGCGGCAGACGGCGCGCTGTCAACGCGTTCCAGCAGTGGCGAGTCGCGCATGGCCTGTGTGGCCGCGGCGTCATCGGCCCCGGACCATGCGAGCACCGTCGTATTGGCCACCAGCAATTTCACCACATCCGAGGTGCGCACCACTGTGCGCGCCCCATCGGCGCCCACGGGTGGCAACGACCCGAGCATGACCGCCGCGTATTGCTCAGCGGCCCGCTCCGCGTCTGACGCGCGATCGAAGTGGGCCACAACAACACTCCCGCCGGCGCCGCCACCGCCTCCGGTGATCGCCATCTGCGCGGCGCGCGCCGCGGCAAACGGTCCGTCCGGCATACGTGCACGCAGATCGACCGTGAGCGAGGCATCGGCCTCCGGTCCGAACACTGCAGCCGGGTTGGTGAATACCCCATCCTTTGCCGACAGCCGCTCTTCGCGAACCCGGTAGCGAGCAGGCCGGGCGCCCGTGTCGGCGTCTTTTCCGAACGTCCAGGTCAGGTCGCGCTTGGGAATCCAGCCGAAGGCCTGACTGGCATGAAACAGGCCCTGAGGCAGGACCACGATCGCGAAGAAGCCGGCGATGAAGGCAATCGGGCGCAACGAGGCGCCGCTCCGCACCATGAGCACGGCGACCAGCCCGAAAACCAGCGACGCCAACACGATGAGCGCGCCGATGACGGCCAAGCCAGGGTTGGCGCGGAGCAACGCGATCGTATCAGACATGTGGCCACAGCATCGAGGTCGGTTTCACCAGCCAATCACCTGTCATCATCTGTCATCATCTGTTCTCACCTGAGTTCGGCGGTCAGAATCATTGCGCCATGATCGCCCGAGGGATAGTTCCTCCACCTACGTCCAGTTCGCCTCCAGCTCTCGTCCAGACCGCGTCGCCTCGCCGACGCGTGTCAGATTCCCCGAGGAGTACCTTCGTATGCCGACGTGTCTGATCCGTACTCGCACGGTCGAGCTCGCTAAAAGACTGCTCATGGTTGCCAGCCTTGCCGCCGCACCTGGCTCGATGGCACGCGCACAGGCCGTGTCGACCGGCTCCGGAGCCAAAGCTCCCACGCGGGCCTCCGCACAGGCTCCCGCGAAGAAGGCGACAAGCACACGCCTCCTTGGAACGTGGCGCGTGTCGGTTGGCGCGGTGGCACCGTGGGTGCGTGAGAGCGAACCCCAGCCCAATCGACGCGAGCTGATCGGCGCCACCGTCACGTTTGCGCCAACGGCCGTCTCCGGTGCACCGAGCATGGCGTGCACCAATGCACGGTACGAATCCACGAACATGCCGGCGGAAGGGCTGTTTCAGGGCGGCCTGCCAACACCGGCGACCGCCAACGCCGCCCGTGCGCTGGGCTTCAAAGCGCTGCCCGTGGCTGGCGTCAGTCTGACCTGCGACCGTGGCATCTTCGAGTATCACGTCGCGGACGCGCAGTCGATCCTGGTCGCGCTCGACAACGTGATCTGGACCCTGAATCGGTCCGCAGGCACACGCGCCGCGGCAGGGCGTCCAGAGCATGCGGTCCAACGACTGCTCGAGCGACACTTCGCTGGTGAGATGGCCTTCACGCCGGCATCCATTGCGTCCAAGGACTCGCTGTTGTCCCCCGCATTGCGGGCGCGAATCGCCGCGTACTTTGCCAAACCCACGTCGCCTGACGAAGCGCCGATCATCGATGGCGATGCGTTCACCAACACGCAGGAATATCCCACCCGCTTTGCGGTCGGCTCGGCCAGCGGAAATGCACAGCGCGCCACCGTCCCCGTGCGATTCAGCGACGGCTACATGGAACGCACCGTCACCTACGTGATGCTCCGCTCGACGATCTGGCAGGTTGACGATCTTCGGTACGAGGACGGCTCCACGTTACGCGCGTCGCTCAAGTAGTCCGCTCACGC
>JAGNMU010000400.1 GCA_017991005.1 Gemmatimonadaceae bacterium
GTCATGTGCAGGGTTGGCGCTACCAGCTTTCGATCTTCGCCAATCTCACCGCCAACGCCCAGCACGCCGATGCCGCGCGCGTTGTGGACGCGTGGTTCGACGCGTGGGCCGATCCCCACGTAGATTCCCGCTCCGCCACGTTCACACGCATCGCATCGCCCGGCATTCTGTTCGGTGACCGGTACAGCAGTCTCGAATCGCTCCCCGACCTCCTCGCCCACGTCACCGCCACGCAGCATTACATGCCCGGCATTCGTATGACGCGCGCCGGTGAGATCCGACACTGTCAGGGGATGGTGCTCGCTGACTTCACCGCGGCGGGTGCCGATGGCACACCCGTCATGCGCGGGACCAACGTGTTTGTGTTTGCTCCCTCAGGTATGCTCGAATCGGTCACGGGGTTTTCTGGACCTCTATGAGAACAGCGGGAGCGCGCGAAGCACGTCTGAACGCGAAGCACACGGAGAACCTGCGAGGGCGCGAAGAACGGCCCCCGGCGCCCGACGGACCGCCGTGATGCCGCTTCTCTTGGGGAGTTGAACAACAAAAGAAGCCACTGACGCGTGCGCCGGCCCGTCCGCAGCCCACGCAGTTCACTCCGTGTTCCTCTGCGAGCTTCGCGTTCAGAAGTGCTTCGCGCGCTCAGGCCGTTCTCACGCCAGCAACCACGTGAGAACTGCGGGAGCGCGCGAAGCACGTCTGAACGCGAAGCGCACGGAGGACCTGCGAGGGCACGAAGAGCCGCCCCGGCGTCGGACGGACCGCCGTGATGCCGCTTCTCTTGGGGAGTTGAACAACAAAAGAAGCCACTGCCGCATGCGCCAGCCCGTCCGCAGCCCACGTGGTTCACTCCGTGTTCCTCTGCGCGCTTCGCGTTCAGAAGTGCTTCGCGCACTCAAGTCGTTCTCATCCCGCTGATCCCGCGCGCGCTCCGGTCCGCCGGTGACGCTTTACCCCGCGCGCATCGCCTCGCTCGGATCCACCCGTGCCGCACGCCGAGCCGGGAAGATGCTGGCCACGAGTGTGGTGGTGAGCAGCACCGCCACCACGCCGCCCAGCACGAGCGGGTCGTTGGGACTGACGCCAAACAGCATCGCCTGCATCACGCGCGACATCGCAAACGCGCCCGCCAGCCCCAGTGCGATGCCCACCGCGGCCAGGGCTACCGACTGCACCATCACCAGTCGCACCACCTGCGTGACACTCGCCCCCAGCGCCATGCGAATCCCGATCTCCGATCGACGCTGCGTGACGATATAGGAGATGACGCCATATATGCCGACCGCGCTCAGCAACAGGGCAATGCCAGCCGAGAGCGCCAGCAGCACCATCAAGAAGGTCGTGCGTGCCATCGAGCGCTGCATCACCGATTCCATCGTTCGCGGCGCAATGACCGGCACATGCGCACTCAACTCACCGATCGCCCCACGGATAGCGGGCAACAATGACATCGGGTCGATGCCGTTGGTGCGCACGATGTACGCCTGATCGTTGAGATCGCCGTTGTCGTCGTCACCACGCAATCCGGTCGCCGCGTAAAACACCGCTTCCGTGTTTGGCGCGTCCAACGCCTCGGCCTTGATGTCGCGCGCCACACCTACCACGCGATACCACACGTCGGAGTCATGCCCATTGCTGCCGATGCCTTTGCCGATGGCATTTTCTCCGGGCCACAGGCGATCGGCAAGCGCCTTGGTGACTACCACCGCCTGCGTGCGCGACGCCACGTCACCCCACGTGGGTGTGCGTCCGTCCACGGTCATGCGCAGCGCCTCAAACACACCCGGTGTTGCCGTGGGCGTGGAGACACATGGCGTCTGTTCGCCGGCACCGTACGGCTGCTTTTCGCGAAACACCACGCTGCATCCGGTGCCGAAGCTTTCGAGCGGCACCGAGCCCATGCTTCCCACTTCCACCACACCAGGCAGTGTCCGCAAACGGCGCTGTAGTTCCTGATGAAACGGCAGTGCGAGACTGCGTTTGTTGTATTCGTTGTACGGCAGCGACACATCAAATACCAGCAGGTTGCGCGTATCAAAGCCGGGTTGCACCCGGCGCAGTTCGCCAAAACTCCGCAGCATGAGTCCGGCGGCAGCGAGCAACGTGAGCGCCATGGCCAGTTGCCCGACCACGAGCGTATTGCGCACCAACCGCTGGCGCGGCGACGCGGACTGCCCGCGGCTCCCCGAGCGAAGCGCGTCTACATCCACGCCGCGGCGAAAGAGCGGCAGCACGCCCAGAAACACACCCAAGGCGAGCGATACACCAGCGGCTACCGCCGCCGCACGCAGATCAAGCGACACGTTCGACAGTCGCGGAATGTCGGTGGGTGCAATGAGCAGCATCGCACGCAGCCCCACCGCCGCAATCACCAGCCCCGCGACGGCCGCCGCCCCACACAACAGCAACGTCTCCGACAGATGATGCGTGGCCATCTGCACACGGTCTGCGCCCAACGCCGATCGCACCGCCGCTTCACGTCGGCGCACATCGAGCCGCACCAGATAGAGATTGGCCACATTCGCCGTCGCGATACCGAGCACCAGCAGCACAGCGCCAAACAACATCCACAACGTGCGCGGCAACTGCGGTCCCAGTACCGTGCGCTGCAGCTCCTCCACCTTCACACGAAAGTTGTACGAGGAGATAAACCCCTTGCTGTACGCGTTGGGCATCTCCTCGGTGAAATGCGAAAAGATGGTGGCGAGATCGGTTTGCGCCGATTGCACCGACACGCCGGGCTTGAGCCGACCGACGCCGACGTAGGGGTGGTTGTTGTAAAACGGACCGGCCGGATTGAGTTGCATCGGCACCCACACATCCACACCGAATCCATTGAGATCGGCCGACGATGCGAACGGTCCGGGCATCGGCAATCGCAGGTCAGGTTCGGTGACACCAACCACCTCGTACCTGCCCGCGCTGGTCTCGAGCGACTTGCCAACCATGTTTGTCCCGCCAAATCGCCGCACCACAAACTCGTGACTCAGCACGGCCACCTTGGGCGCGCCCGGCCGGTCGTCGTCGGCCGTGAGCAACCGCCCAGACTCTGCGCGCGTCTTGAACACGGTGAACACCGACGACGTGATCATTGCCGTCTGCACCAGCTCAGCCTGATTGTCGTTGGTCACGGTGAAGCCGGTGTTGCGATAGACGCCAAAACTTTCAAACGTGCGGTTCTTGCCGGCGAACTGGAAAAAGCCGCCCGGCGAAATCCCCCACGTGCGTTCCCCGCTTCCGGGCACCGTGGCCGGATGCAACACCGACACCAACGATCCAGCCTCGCGATACGGCAGCGGGCGCAGCACCACGGTGTCCAGCACGGAGAAGATGCCGGTGGTCGCGCCCACGCCGAGTGCCAGCGTGACAAACGCGATGCTGGTGAACCCAGGCGAACGCCAGAGTGAGCGCAGTGCCAGCTTCATTTCGCGCACTACGTCGCGCAGTCGATCACTCCGCCGCCGAATAAACATCGTGTCCTCGTCGATCTGTTTGGTGAGTGATCGCAGCGATTCGTAGTCGCCAAAGCGGCGCGCCACCTCACGCTCGGCTTGCACGCGGGTCATGCCATCGGCCATGAACTGCTCGATGCGTTCTTCGATGTGAAAGCGGAATTCGTCATCGAGCTCGGACTCGATGCGATCGCGCGACGGCGGCAGACTGAACGCGCGCCGAGGGCCCGGGGCGCGCATCAGACCGGCTCCGGCGCAGCGCCGTCGGCGGCGAGGATCATGCCGACCGCCTGCGTGTAGCGCGTCCAGCGCGACACTTCATTCACGAGCTGGCGTCGACCGAGCGCCGTCAGCCGGTAGTACTTGGCCTTGCGGTTGTTCTCGGTGTAGCCCCACGTGGCCGACAGCCACTTCTTCTGTTCCAGCCGGTGGAGCGCCGGGTACAGCGCCCCCTCCTCAATCTGCAAACGCTGGCCGGTGGTATGCTCAATCCACCGCAGCACCCCCAGGCCGTGCATCGGCCCCCAGCTCAGGGTCTTGAGGAGGATCAGGTCGAAGGTGCCGCGGACCAGCTCGAGTTCGTCGGTCATGGAGTCCCCTAAGGTCGTTAGGGGTATGACACCGCGACCTGCCCTAAGGTTTGTAGGGGACTTTGATTGAGAACCGCGGGAGGGCGCGAAGCACGTCTGAACGCGAAGCGCACGGAGGACCAGTGAGGGCGCGAAGAGCCGCCCAGCTTCGGACGGACCGCCGTGATGCCCCTTCTTTTGGGGGAGTTGAACAACAAAAAGCCGTCAGGGCGCCCGCCACACCGTCCGCAGCCCGCGCAGTTACCTCCCTGTGCCTCGGCGAGCTTCGCGTTCAGACGTGCTTCGCGCCCTCACGCAGTTCTCAAAGTCGGCCGCACGATACCTCAAGCCCCGAACTGGCGCAGATGATGATCCAGGTGCTTCCATGCGAGTTGTCCCCACTGCGCCCGGTCGAGTGGTCCAAACAGCGGATGGTCCGC
>JAGNMU010000401.1 GCA_017991005.1 Gemmatimonadaceae bacterium
CCAACGGCGACGGCTCGGTCAACTTCAACGACCGCGTGCCCTACAAGAGCCCGAACCCGAAGCTGATCATCGGCCACACGTCCAACATGGCCTACCGCAACTTCGACCTCGCTCTGACGGCACGTGCTTACCTCGGCAACTACGTCTACAACAACGTTTCGTCAAACCTGGGCAACTACCAGGCGCTCAAGGGTGCGGCGCCCGCCAATCTGTATGCGGGCGTGGCTGAGTTCGGTTTCGTGAAGCCGCAGTACTTTTCTGACCTGTACGTGGAAGACGCCTCGTTCCTGCGGCTCGACAACGTGACGGTCGGGTACACCGTGCGGAACCTGCGTTCGCTCAACTCCGTTCGCCTCTTCGGCACCGTGCAGAACGTGTTCACCAAGACGAAGTACACCGGCATCGATCCTCTCGCTGGCGTGAACGGCATCGACAACAACATCTACCCGTTGTCGCGCACGTTCACCGCCGGTCTCAACATCGGCTTCTAAGACAGGTCACTCACCATGCACAAGCACTCTCGAATGCTGATGGCCGCCGTCGCCCTGCTCGTCGCCGTTGGCGCGTGCACCGACGTCACGGTAGAGCCGAAGAGCACCGTCAGCAGCGCGAACATCTTCACCGAACCCACCGCATACCGGCAGTTTCTTGCCAAGATCTACGGTGGACTCGCGCTGACGGGTCAGTCCGGTCCGGCGGGCAACGTCGACATCACCTCGAACGACGAAGGATTCTCGCACTACGTCCGTCTGCTGTGGCAGATGGAAGAACTGCCGACGGACGAGGCGGTGATTGCGTGGAACGACGGCCCGCTGCAGGAGCTCAACACGCAGATGTGGGGCTCGCAGAACTCGTTCCTGGGGCAGATGTACTATCGCATCTACTTCCAGGTCTCGATGGCCAACGAATTCCTGCGTGAAACCTCCGATGCCAAGCTGGCGTCGCGTGGCGTGAGCGGCGCCCTGGCGACGCAGATCAAGCAGTACCGTGCCGAAGCCCGGTTCCTGCGCGCGCTCAGCTACTGGCACGGCATCGACCTGTTTGGCGACATCCCGCTGGTGACCGATGCCGACGTGATCGGCAAGACGGCGCCGCAGCAGGCCAAGCGCGCCGACGTGTATGCGTTCGCGGTCTCCGAGCTCAACGCCATTCGCAACGATCTGCCGGCCGCGGGTGCGGCTGAGTATGGCCGTGCGGATCAGGGAGCCGTGGCCATGTTGCTGGCAAAACTGTATCTGAACGCCAACGTCTACGCTGGCGCGCCAAAGTACGCCGAAGCGCGGGCTGAAGCGGAGAAGGTCATCGCCGGCAGCTACAGCCTCGATGCGAACTTCCGTCGCATCTTCTCGGCTGACAACCACACGTCGCCCGAGATGGTCTTCCCGATTCCGCAGGACGGCAAGAAGACGCAGTCGTATGGCGGCACGACGTTCCTCACGCACGCCTCGGTTGGCGGCAACATGAACGCGTCCGACTACGGTCTCGATGGCGGCTGGTGGGGCCTGCGCCTCAAGCCGGAAATTCTGCCCTTGTTCCCGAACAATGGCGGACCGACGTCGGCCGACAAGCGCTCGGCGCACTTCTTCACGAACGGGCAGACGACGTCGATTGCCAACCTGACCAACTTCAACGATGGTGTTGGCGCGCCCAAGTTCTCCAACAAGACGTCGACCGGTCAGCCGGGTTCGGATCCGGGCTTTGCCGATACGGACTATCCGATGTTCCGTCTCGCCGATGCGTACCTGATCTACGCCGAAGCCGTCACGCGTGGCGGCGGTGGCACGCGCGCGCAGGCGCTGACCTATGTGAACGCCCTGCGGCAGCGCGCGTATGGCAACACCAGCGGCAACGTCACCGACGCGCAGATGACCACCGATTTCATCCTCGACGAGCGCGCCCGCGAACTGCTGTGGGAAGGCACGCGCCGCACCGACCTGATTCGGTATGGCAAGTTCACGACGGCGGGAGTGTGGTCGTGGAAGGGCAACGTGGCCGCCGGCAAGACCACCGAAGCCTTCCGCAATCTGTATCCACTGCCGGCCTCGGAGTTGATCGCGAACAAGAATCTCACGCAGAACACCGGCTACTGAGCACCACGGTGCGTCGTCTCGTCTCCGGGTTGCTCCTCACGGCATGTACGAGCAGCAACCCGGAGATTTCTGCACCGCCGATCACGGCGCCGGTGGATCGGCCCACGCTCGCATCGGCGTATCGCGCCAGCGGGCACGCCGCGTCGGGCGATGTATTTGTGCATCTCTTCGAATGGCCCTGGAACGACATCGCCGTCGAGTGCAGTACGGTGCTGGGTCCGGCCGGCGTGCGCGGCGTGCAGGTCTCGCCGCCACAGGAGCATCTGTTGCTGACGGGCGCGCCGTGGTGGCAACGCTACCAGCCGGTGAGCTTCAAGCTCGATCGCAGCCGCTCCGGCACCCGCGCCGAGTTTGTGTCGATGGTCACGCAGTGCAAGAGCGCCGGCGTCGACATCTATGTGGATGCGGTGATCAATCACATGACCGCCGGTGCCGGCACCGGATCGGCCGGCACCGTCTACACCAAATACGATTATCCCGGGCTGTTTTCCAACAGCGACTTTCACACGCCCTGTTCGGTCAGCAACTACCAAAGCGCGAGCAATGTGCAGGACTGTGAGTTGGTCGGTTTGGCCGATTTGCGCACGGATGTCGCCACGGTGCAGCAGAAGCTCGCAGACTATCTCGTGGAGCTCGCACGCCTTGGCGTGAGTGGCTTTCGCATTGACGCCGCCAAACACATTCAGCCGGTCGAACTTGATGGCATCATCGGGCGTGTCAATCGCACGCTGACGGGGGAGGGACGGCCCACGCCGTACGTCTTCAGTGAAGTCATCGACTACGGTGGCGAGGCGGTGCGTGTTCAGGACTACTACGGCTTGGGCTTCTCCTCCGGCGGCGCATCGGACATCACCGAGTTCAAGTTCCGCGGCATCAGCGACAAGTTCCTGCGTACCGGCACACAAAAACTTGCTGATCTCACCACCTTCTCAGCGTCGCAGTGGGGGTTGATGCCCTCGGACAAGGCGGTGGTATTCATCGAGAACCACGACACACAGCGCAGCGACGGCGTGAGTTATCGCGAGGCACAGGTGCTGCGGCTGGCGTACGTGTGGATGCTGGGACAGCCGTATGGGTATCCGTCGGTGATGTCGGGATATGCGTTCGACCGCAACAGCCAGCTCGGACGTGATGCGGGTCCACCCTCCACGGGCAATGGCGTCACCAACCCTGTCTCGTGCGCCGCCACGCTGGAGTCGGTCACGGTGGGCCAATGGGTGTGCGAACATCGCGATCCGCTGATCCGGCGCATGATTGGATTTCGCCGATACGCCGCCGGAACGGATATCAACCGCCGTTGGGACAACGGAGGCAACGCGATCGCATTTTCGCGCGGCGCGCTGGCATTCGTGGCCATCAATCGCGAATCGCAAGAGGTGAGCGGTCCCATCGCCAGCGGGCTGCCCGCCGGTGACTATTGTGATCTGCTGGCCGGCGGAAAGAACGGTGCGGGTTGCGCGGGCGCGCGCGTCACAGTCGCTGCCAACGGGGATGTGGCGGTGACACTCCCCAGCAACTCGGCGGTGGTGCTGACGCTCGCTACAAAGCTCTAGCGGGCGCCCGCAATTGATCGCGCAACAGGCGGCGTATGGTTGGTGGCGCGAGTGCTTCGGCTTCGGCTCCGTACTGCAGCACAAAACGCAGGGCCCACGCCGAATCTGCGAGCGGATAGGCAAGGACCAGCGCACCATCGGCCGCTGGCTGCACGCCTTCACGCTCGGCAATCCAGCGCGCGATCTGCGGTGAGAAACGGATCACCAGTGTCTCGGCGTGTTCCCCCTGAAAGACGCGACCGTCGCTCACCACGTCATCGACGCGAAAGTCGGCCGGCCGTTCGAACGTGTCCCGCAGCAGCTCGGCCGACTCGACGCGATCCATGCGAAACACACGCACCGCTTGCTCACGCAGACAGTGCGCGACGACGTACAACATGCCGTTGGCCGCGACGAGTGCGTACGGGCAGATATCCCGGGACTCGGACGTCACGCGTCCCGATCGACGGTACGTCAGTCGGACCCGGCGCTGCCCCGCCAGTGCGTCCCGCAGCACGCCAAGCGAGTGCACGTTGCCGGCATTTCCGATCGACGCGTGATGAACGCCTTCGGGGATGCGATCACTGCCGAGCTGCAGGATCATGGTGCGCAGCCGCTTCCGCGCGCTGTCGAGCACCGCGTGCTCATTTGGCGCGAGTTGATGCCGGAGCATCGCCAGTCCGAGTTCGAGCGCGCACAGCTCGGGGACGGTCAGCCGCATCGGCCGCAGAAAATGATTCGACACCACCGACACCCGGTCACTCTCGAGATACAACTGGACCCCTTCCACATGCCCTGCCGGTGCAGCAAAACGCTGGACGAGTGAATCGAG
>JAGNMU010000402.1 GCA_017991005.1 Gemmatimonadaceae bacterium
GAACGTGAGCGTCGTCTTCGGCTCGAGCTCAATGGGCGGCCCGGAGCACTACCTCTCCTTCATCGCGCTCAGTGACTCGGTGCGCGCAGTCGATCGTGGGGTGTCATGCCCCCATCTGCCGCCGACGATCGCAGTGCGCCTCCAAGGGAGCGAACTCATGCTCGGACTCACCGACGAGGCCCTCAGGTCGCAGCTCGGTGCCCCGGAGCGGCAGGTGGGCGACTCGCTCTTCTTCAGCTGGAGCCGCGAAGAAGTCGGGCCCTACAGGACAATCGGCACGCGCAGAGACACGACTGTCACGTGGTCCGTCTACTCGTACGCCGTCGTTATCGTGAAGGGCGGTCGCGTTCGCGCATTCGAAGTCGGCCACTCAACCACCTACTGATCTGCCCGCGGGGGCATAACGGCAGTTGGTGACCGACGGCCGTCGAGGGGAGCAGGTGGGCGGCCGCTCCTTGTCGTACCTTTCGGTACGGCGCGGCCGCCCACCTGCACCTTATGAAAGCGGCCACAGCACAACTTGCCGTTAGGGCGACACAACTGGCACTCGATCAATGCAGGCCACTCACTGCGCTGTCCTTGGGGTCCCATCATGATGCGCCGTTTCTGCGCGGTCTTCTGCCTGTCTCTTCCTTACGCGGCGCAGGCCCAAGGCAGTGCCGCGTTCGTCGGCGACTGGCGCCTCGTGTCCTTCATTCAGACGGACTCCGCAGGCGCCGCGCGCCCGGTCTGGGGACCGAGGCCGCTCGGCATGATCCGCTACTCCGCCAACGGTGTGATGGCGGCGCAACTCTACGATGAGCGGCGGCCAAGCCTCGGTGTAAGCAGCTGGACGGATGCGTCGCCGCTGGCAGCGCAGGCGGCGCTCATTGGTCTCGCTTCGTACTACGGCACCTACACGGTGGACACTGTAGCGCACACGGTTGCGCATCGGGTTCAGGGAGCCATGGCCCCAGAGTGGATCGGTCGCACTCTGGTGCGCGCCTATCGGTTCTTGCCCGGAGACCGTATCGAGTTGCGTGTCATCACGGGGCCGGATGGCAAGCCAACGACGAACGGTCAGATCCTCGTGTGGGAGCGCGTGCCTGAGTCTCGTGGGCGTGCGCCCTAACGGCAGTTGGTGCAGTCGGCCGGGCCAGTGAAGCAGGTGGGCGGCCGCGCCTTGTCGTACCTTTCGGTACGGCGCGGCCGCCCACCTGCATCTTATGGAGGCGCCCACGCCACGACCTGACGTTAGCCCGACACGGACGAGCATCGATGAAGGGACGGTCTGAGAATGAGCGCCCGCGAAGTGAGGCTGCCGCCGATGTGCGCCAACTCGTGTGGGCCACGGGCCTCGTGTATCCGTTCGTTGCACTAGCCGCGTATGGCGCGCGAGATCTGGTCGGTCAGCGCACCGCGATGTGGCTCGGCATTGGATTCGCGGTCCTCGCGACGGTCGCAATCTGGCTCTCGGCAGCAGTTGGTGCTTCTATCAACTGGTGGCTCGATCGCTCCGAGCGCCGATCGCATCCGCGCGATCCGCGTGGTGCGGGCTAGCGGCAGTTGGTGCAGATGGCCGGCCAGGGTAGCGGGTTGGCGGCCCCGGCCTCATCGTACTGTAGGGTCGGCCGTGGCCGCCAAACCGCATTTACTGAATCGGCCACGGCACAACCTGACGTTACGCCGAGCGAGAGAATCGGCCGGTGTCAAGCAAGGGCACAGCGACGATCACCGTACATGCAGAAACCCAACCTGCTCATTCGGCGCACTGTGGCGTACGCGGTCGACGTGGCCCTGCTCTTCGCAGTGCTCGCGCCGGCAGGTTGGCTCATGCAGCGGGCTCTCGGGTTCGTTCCGCAGAGCGGCCCCGAGATCTGGCTGGTGCTTCTCGTGAACTTCTCTGGTCCCGCGTGGTTGTACTTCGCGATCGCGGATGCCTCTCGCGGAGGCGCGACCCTGGGCAAACGTTGGCTGCGGCTTCACGTGACGCGGCAGGACGGCGCCCGCCTCAGTAGCCTTCGGGCCATCGGCCGAACGGCCGCGAAACTCGTACCTTGGGAGCTGACACATGCTTCGGTGTTCGCGCTCGCGGCAGACTTGGGCACCTTCAGTATCGGCCAGGGCGTCGGCCTTGTATTGGCGAACGCACTCATGATGGTGTACCTCGCCTGTGCCGCGTACACGCGAGGTCAACGAGGCGTGCACGACTTCATCGCCGGCACGATCGTGGCGCCGGCCTGACGACGGTTGGTGACTGAGGGCCGTGCCAAGGAAGCGGCGGCGGGCCGCCGCTCCGATGTATCGGACCGACGTTAGGCACTGCGTAGTCAGAGCGTCATCGCGACCCCATCCATCTTGCCCAGCATGGAGGTGTGCACGGAACCCAGCAGCACTCCGCGCGGCGTCACCTCGGAGCAGCGCGATGATCCACGGACAGCGCAGCGCGAGGGCGGCTCGTCACGCGCGAGCGCGCCCTCTGGCTTCCGGTCGCGAGCCTGATGTTCGTCGCCGGTCTCCAGGTGGCGCGCCAGCGGGGATCACCGGACTGCTCGCGAGCACGCGCTCGCTCGCGCGCTCACGCGGCGAGGAGCGGTCGCATCGGTCCCTCCTGCACCTGCGCACGCGCCACCGGAGCGAGCGCTGCCGGAGCGAGCGCCACCGGAGCGAGCACCACCGGATCCGCCGCGACGACCGCCGCCTCTCGCACCCGCCGCCGGCCCGGCAGGCGATGCACTCGCTTCGCCTGTCGCCACGCGCTGAGCGTCGCCTCGTCGCGCCGGTAGCGCGCCCGCACGATCGCATCGATCCGGTTCACGGCGAGTCGGCCGAGTCGGAGCTCGTCGGGGATCCCCTTGCTGGCGGTGAGGCGCGAGACGTGGAGCGTCTCGCGGCGCTCCGCCCCCAGCGCCACCGCGTCCCGCGCGGCGCGGAACTGCGCGAGGAAGTCGACCGGCATGCCCTGCGCGACGAACAGTGCTTCGTGCGGCGCGAGCTGCTCCAGCATCGCGTCGGCCGTCTGCAGCACCTGCGCCACGCTGAGCGACGATTTCGGCATCCGGAATCCCGCCGGGATCCCCACATCGGCCCCGGGGCCGATGTGCGCGCGCGCGATGGTCACGACGGGGCGGATGAACTCGTCGCGCAGGCGCCCGATCCGGTCCACCTGTCGTTCCCTCTCGGCGCGGCCGGTCGCCGTCCCGAAGTACTGGGTGCCGGCATGCTCGCGCAGGCGCGTGAGCGACGCTTCCAGCATCCGCCGCGCCTGCCGGATGTCGACCGGACTCTCGATGGGATGCTCGTCGAGGAAGATGCAGACGCGCATGAACGCTTCGGTCACTCGTTGATGGATCACGTACATGGGTGAAGCTCCTCTGAATGGGATTTGGTGGACTCGGGGGACGGCAGTGCGAGCTCGACGTCGGACCGAACGGACTCGAGGCCGGACGGGAGCGGCTCCGGATCGGTCGCGGCGGACCGCGACTCGGTCGCGGGCGACGATGCGCACGTCGCGGGGCACTGTGCACACGTCGCGGGGCACCGTGCGCACGTCGCGGAGCACTGTGCGCACGTCGCGGCGGACTGTGCGCAGCACCCGGGTGACCGGACGCCGCGTGCCGCCGACCGTGCGCCGGTCGCGCCGGACTGTGCGCCAGTCTCGCGAAACCGTGCGCCCGTCGTGGCACGCTGCGCGCACGTCGCGCGCGGCTGCAACTCGAGATCCGGCAACTCGTTGCCACGCTGCCCCCGACTCGTAGGTGGTCGCGCCGACCGGTGCGGTCGACTCGGCTGGCTCACACGAGGTCGCGGGCTCCTCTTCGCCGCGCGACGCACTCTCGTCGGTCGGCGAAGGAGACTTGGAGCGAGTCCCTCTACTCCTATATCTCTCCAGAACGCCAATTCCAATTACGCCTGAATGGCGAGCTCTTATCGGCCGTATTGGCAGGGACGTCCGGTCTTCCGTGTGTGAGGCGACAGGCACCTGGCGGTGCCCGTCCCAGTGATGGAGGAGGTGACCGCGCGGCACCACGTCGCCATGCTCCGCGGTCGCGCGGCGCGCCGAGCCGGTGGCGCCTCGAGGCCCGCCGCCAGCAGATTCTTCCCAGCGGCAACGCCGCGACTCCCGCAACGCCTGAGGTACACCCATGAACATGGTCGTCGCCGGATCGGCCATCGCCTTCTGGTTCATCGCGCTCGGCGGTGGTCTCTACTGGACGCGGCGCTACGTGCGCGCCATCGAGGCGAAGGCGGGCGAGCACGAGCGGATCGCCGCGCTCGAGGCGCGCCTGGCCGCCCTCGAGGCGACGCAGTCCCAGTCACTCGCCGCGCCCCGAACGGCCGAGCCGGCGCGGGTGGCGGCTCAGGCCTCCACCACCGCCCGCTAGCTCGGGCGCGCGGCCCGCACCCACCTCCCACGAGGCTCTCCCATGTCCCGCGACGCGGTCACGCATCC
>JAGNMU010000043.1 GCA_017991005.1 Gemmatimonadaceae bacterium
CTCTGGTACGATCTCATCGATCACACGCAGCTCGACCAGATCGCCGGCCGTCAGGCGGAGCGCTGACGCGGCCTTTTCGCGCATCGCCGGGCTCTTGCCATCCTTCCAGAGAATCGCGGCGCACCCTTCGACGGTGATGACGGAATAGACGGCGTTCTCGAGCATGAGCACGCGGTCCGCCACACCCAGGGCCAGCGCACCACCCGAGCCGCCTTCACCAATGACGGTGGCGACGATGGGCACCTGGAGTTGGCTCATCTCGAACAGATTGCGCGCGATGGCTTCGCTTTGCCCGCGTTCTTCGGCGCCGAGTCCTGCCCACGCACCCGGCGTATCGATGAACGTCAGCACCGGCACCTGGAACTTCTCAGCCAGCTTCATGAGCCGGAGCGCCTTGCGGTATCCCTCAGGATGGGGCATGCCGAAGTTGCGCTTGAGGTTTTCCTTGGTGTCGCGGCCGCGCTGGTGACCGATGATCATCACCGTCTCGCCCTCGAGGCGCGCCCAGCCACCGATGATGGCGGCGTCGTCGCGAAACAAACGGTCGCCGTGCAGCTCGATGAAGTCGGTGAACGCCAGCCGCACATAATCCGCCGTAAACGGCCGACGCGCGATACGCGCCACCTGGACGCGCTGCAGCGGCGACAGGTTGCGATAGATCTCGACGCGCAGATCAGACAGCTTGCGCTCAAGCGGCGCGAGTTCGGCGACGACGTTGAGCGACTGGTCGCCGGCGAGCTTCTTCAGCTCCTCGATCTGCTTTTCGAGCTCCGCGAGCGGACGCTCGAATTCGAGAACTGGGGCAGCGGCCATGAGAATACGGGCAAGAGGAGGCGCGCCAGCTCGTCAGCCGCCGGCGCGCGCGAGGCGCACACGGTCGGCGCCAAGCAGCGCGCGAAGATCTGAAAGCACCACCGCCGAAGCGGCGACCTTGATCGAATTCGATGTGAAGCGGACCGGCGGCTTGTCGCCGTCGCTCCAATGCACTTCCAGCGGCGCCGAGCCGGGATGGGCCTCTGCGACCGCGCGTACATCATCCATCACCGACGGTGGCAGGTCGATGCCACGAGATACCACAAGCCGAACCGCCAGCTCGCCGCTGGCACGCACTTCGGTGAACCGGGTGACCGATTCCACGATGAACGTGGGATTTTCGACATCCTGATCCTTCCGCGAATACCCGCCCTTGACCAGCAAAGGCACGTCAGGCCGGACACGTTCGGCGATGACCGCCCACGCCTCCGGGAAAACCAGTATCTCGGAAGATCCGGAAAAATCCTCGACTGTCAACCGGGCAAACTCGGCCCCGGAGCGCTTGGAGACCTGCCGCTTGATGGCCGTGACGACCACCCCAATGGTGACCGGCTCCGGCGTCCACCGGCCAAGCTGGGCCACCGTATGGGAGGCAAACAGCTCGCACTCGGTCCGGAACGGTTCGAGGGGATGACCCGAAATATAGAAGCCGAGCAGCTCCTTTTCGCGCTGCAGCCGCTCGGATTCGCTCCAGGCCGGCGTACTGGGCAGCGGCGGCGGCGCGGCTGGGGCGCCGGAGGGAGAGGCCGAGGTGCTGGTAACGCCAAAGTCGCCAAAGAGCGATACCTGGCCCTTTTCGGCCTCTTCCTGCCGGAGCGACGCCTCGCTGATGGCATGGTCGAGGGCGGCCAGCAACTGGGCCCGGTGTCCACCCAGCCCGTCGCAGGCGCCGGCGGCCACAAGGGCTTCAAAGACGCGCTTGTTGCAGACGCGCAGGTCGATGCGCGAACAGAGGTCGTACAGGGATGTGAACGGCCCGTCAGCGCGCGCCTCGATGAGTGAGTCGATGGCGCCGCGCCCCACGTTGCGGATGGCGCCCAACCCGAACCGGATGCGCTTGTCGCCCACCACGGTGAAGCGCCACCCCGACTCGTTGACGTCGGGTGCGAGCACCTCGATGCCCATTTCGCGGGCTTCGGCGATGTACTTGATGACTTCTTCGGTCTTGCCGATGTTCGACGACAACAGCGCGGCCATGAACTCGGCCGGGTAATGCGTCTTGAGCCACGCGGTGTGATATGCCACCACCGAGTAGGCCACCGAGTGCGACTTGTTGAAGCCGTAGCGACCGAACGTCTCGATCTGTCCCGACAGTTCGTCGATGATCTTGGGGTCGTAGCCTTTGGCAACGGCCTTGGTGACGAACTTGCCGAGTTCTTTCTTGATGAGCTCCGCGTCTTTCTTGCCGACGGCTTTTCGCAGCACGTCGGCTTCGGCCAGCGAAATACCCGCCAGCACCTGCGCCAGTCGCATCACCTGTTCCTGATAGGTGATGACGCCGTAGGTGTTGGAAAGAATCGGCTCGAGCTCGGGGAGCGCGTACACCGTCGGCTCTTCGCCGCGCTTGCGCCGGATGTACACGTTGTGCATGCCGGCATCGAGCGGACCGGGACGCAGCAACGCGTTTGACGCGACCAAGTCGTCAAAGCGGTCGCAGCGCATGCGCTTGAGTACGTCGGTGGCCAGCGGCGATTCAAACTGGAACACACCAGCGGTGCGGCCCGCTCGCAGCAGACGATACGTTTCCGCATCGTCGAAGCCGCGTTCCTCGAGCACCACGTCAATGCCGTGCCGCGCCTTGATGAGCGCCAGCGAATCGCTGATGACGGTGAGTGTGGTGAGGCCCAGGAAGTCCATCTTGAGCATGCCGGCCTTTTCCAGCGCCGTCATGTCGTACTGCGTGACGATCACCCGCTCGTCGTCGCCGGCGCCAGAACCCTTGGACGCCTGGGTGCAGATGGGCACGAACTGATCAAGCGGACCCGGCGCAATCACCACACCGGCGGCATGCACACCGGTATGGCGTGACAAGCCTTCCAGCGAAATCGCGAAGTCGAGGAGCTGCTTGTAGCGCGGCTCATTGGCGTAAAACGCCTTGACCTCGGGCACCTGTTCGATCGCTTCCTTGACGGTCAGCGAAAAGTTGGGTGCGTTGGGAATCAGCTTGGCGAGTGCGTCGGTTTCGGCAGGCGTGAAGCCCAGCGTGCGGCCAACATCCTTGATGGCCGCGCGCGACTTCATGGTGCCGAATGTGACAATCTGTCCGACCGATTCCTTGCCGTACTTCTGCCGCACGTATTCGATCACTTCGCCGCGCCGTTCGAAGCAGAAGTCGACGTCGACGTCAGGCATCGAGACGCGTTCCGGATTCAGAAAGCGTTCGAAGAGCAGATCGAACTCGAGCGGACAGACGTCGGTGATGCGGAGCGCGTACGACACCAGCGATCCGGCGGCCGATCCGCGACCCGGACCAACAGGAATGCCCAGATCACGCGCGGCACGAATGAAATCGGCAGTGATGAGGAAGTAGCCGGCGTAACCGGTCTTCGTGATCACGCCCAGTTCGTATTCGAGCCGTTCCTTCACCTCATCGCGAAACGGATCGCCGTACCGCGCTTTCGCGCCGTCGGTGGCCAGCTTGACCAACAGTTCGTTTTCGGAACTCACGCCTTCCGGCAGCGGGAACGACGGCACGTAGTACTTCTTTTCGAACTGCACGTCCACCGACTCGGCGATGGCGAGCGTGTTCGTGAGCACGTCTTCGCGGCCCGGGAAAAACGGACGGATCTCGTCGGCGTTCTTGAAGTACAATCCGTCGTCGTACTTCATGCGATCGCGATCATTGCGATCTTTGCCGAGCCCGATGCACAGCAGTACGTCGTGTGCGTCGTGATCTTCGTGCCGCAAGAAGTGCGCGTCGTTGGTGGCCACCACCGGCAGGCCGAGATCGTCGGCGAGCGAGAGCACCTTGGCGTTCAACGTGGACTGGCCTTCGCTGGTGTGCGCCTGCACTTCCAGGTAGTAGCGGTCCTTGAACAGTTCGGCGTACCACGCGGCAGCCTCTCGCGCCTGATCGATACGGTCGTCCATCAGGTGCGTGGCCACTTCGCCGGCCAGGCACGCGGACGACACGATCAGCCCTTCGCTGTACTGAGCCAGCAGCTCGCGATCGATGCGGGGCTTCGTATAGAAGCCTTCGGTGTACGCCAATGAGGTCAACTTGACCAGATTGCGGTACCCCTGCAGATCTCGAGCGAGCAGCACGAGGTGGTAGTACGGTTTGACCCCGGGGGCCGGACGGCCGCGCGTGCGCCGATCACCGGGGGCCACGTAGGCTTCCATCCCCAGAATGGGCTTCACGCCGGCCTTGCGCGCCTTTTCCTGGAACTCCCAGGCGGCATGCATGTTACCGTGATCTGTAATCGCCAGCGCCGGCTGTTCGAACAGCTGGGCGCGTTTGATCAGATCATCGATACGGTTCGCCCCGTCAAGGAGCGAATACTCGGAGTGGCAATGCAGGTGAACGAACGACATGGGACGCCAAAGATAGCCGCGGACGCGGCTGACCGGCACCTCGGCCGACGGCCGTGGCGCCTGCTTCGTCGTGTCACCGGTGTCACCACGGTGCTGCTGGTAGCGGTGCTCACCCTGACGCCCACGGGCTGCTACATCTCGCGCGCGGCGTATGAAGAGGCGCGAATCCTCTCCCGCCGCCAGCCCATCGAGAAACTGCTGCGCGACGGCGGTCAGCGCCCCTCGGCCAATGTCATGTTGTCACGCGACGACAGCCTGTCCGCGTCGCTGCTCGACAAGCTCCGCCTGGTGACCGAAGCACGGCAGTTTGCGGTGACGGCGCTCGAACTCGATGCCGGCGAAAGCTTCACGCAGTACAGCCGGCTGGATCGTGATACCCTGGTGCTGGTGTTGTCGGCCGCCTATCGCGATCGACTCGAGCGGAAGACGTGGTGGTTTCCCGTGGTCGGCACCTTTCCGTACAAGGGCTTCTTCGATTTTGACGAAGCCCGTCGTACGCGCGACGCCATGATGGCCGACGGCTTCGACGTGACACTTGGTCCGTCGTCGGCGTTCAGCACGCTCGGCTGGTTCAACGATCCGCTGGTGAGCACGACCATCAAGACCGATTCGGTGACCTTGGTGAACACGGTGTTGCACGAACTGCTGCACAACACGTTCTTCGCCAAAGGCCGGGTGGCGTTCAACGAGTCGTTCGCGAGTTTTGTGGGCGGCCGCGGCGCCGAGGCGTTCTTTCGGGCGCGCGGGGATAGTGTATTGCTCAAGCGCGCACAGGACGATTGGCAGGACGACCTGCTGTTGGGAGCATTCTGGGCGCGCGTGTCACACGACATCGATTCGGCATTCGCCGCGTTGCCGGACAGCGCTCGCGCCGAGCGATTGGCAGCGCGCGAGGTGATCTACACCGCCGCACGTCGGCGATTGGTGGACAGTGTGGGACCGCAGCTTCGCGGATATCCGGCGGGCTGGGCGGAGAAGGTGCCGCTGAATAATGCGGTGTTGTTGTCGCGGAGGGTGTACGCGGAGGGGCTGGACGGATTCGATTCGGTGTTCGTGGCGGAGGGGCGGGATTTGAAGCGGGCGGTGAAGACCGTGATCGCGCGGGAGCGGGCGAAGAAGTAGGAACGGCCGCGGTTTTTGAGTCTCATTTTCATTGGTTTCTAGAGTTCTGACGTCATCGGTTGTCTTGGCCCGATCGTGCCGAGAGCCCAGAGGAGAGATGGCAACTGTACCGTCTGTCCTCTCGGGTCTGGCTACATCGGGCCAAGACAACCGATGACGTCAGAACTCTAGAAACGAACGAGGTGAGACGAACAGCGTGGGGATGCCAGGCCTGGCGGGTGGCAGAGAATTGATTGCGGCGGCGATGATCCGGTGATGAGCGTCGGCGTGGCGCGATGCATTCTGCTTCATGCACAATCCTCAAAGACTCGACGTTCTGCAGCGCGCCAAAGCGCTCAATGTTCGCCTGCACCGCGCCCCACTCCGCGGCATCGGTCGTCGCGCGCCGGGGCTCAAGTCGCAACTGTTGCGCTCGATCAGCTCGATACCCACCAATGTTGTCGAAGGGCTTGGTCAGCCCAGCCCCAAGGCCACCGTGCGTTTTGTGAATATTGCCATCGCATCGGCCAATGAACTCGAGCTGCATTTGGAATTGGCTCGCGAACTGGACGTATTGGGTCCCGACGCCAGGGAATATCAGGAGGAGCTGGTGGAGATCCGGAAGATGTTGTTCGGATTCCGCGCGCACCTGGAGCGCCGCGCGCGTCGGCCTCCTAAGCCTACGGATCTCTGACTTCCAGGTCTCACCTCATCCGTTTCTAAAACATCTGACCTCTTCGGTTGTCTTGGCCCGATGCCAAAGACACGAGAGGAGAGACGGCAACCGTGCCATCTCTCCTCTCTGCTCTCGGCAACATCCGGCCAAGACAACCGATGACGTCAGAACTCAAGAAACAAAAGACAGGAGACTCAACAGCTGACTACGGCTGCTTGGCCTCCGGTAACAACACAAACCTCGCCCTGTTCTTCTCATCCAAAAACCGCTTGGCCCCTTCGGCCAACTTGTCGGCCGTGAGTCCGGCGATCAGCGCGTCCGACGACAACACCGCCGTCACATCATCGCCGTTCTCGATGCGCTGTTGCAGTGCGCTCAGCCACCAATTGTTCTGCTTGCGCGCCACCTCGAGTTCGCGGCGTTGCTGTTCCTTGACGCGTTCCACCTCAGCCGCGGTAGGCGGCACCCGGCGCAATGAGTCGAGTTCCTGCCGCACTGCGGCGAACATGGTGTCCGCCTTTTCCGGCGCTGATCCGTAGCTGATCACCACCTGCCATTCCTGACGCGGGCGCCGCGAGAACGCGGTGTTGACACTCACACTGTACGTGCCGCCCAGTTCCTCACGTAGCCGGTCGAGCAACCGCATTTCGAGCACCTCGCCGACACTCGACAACAGGTACGCATCTTCGCGCGTCCACGCACCGCTGCCGGCCACCAGGAAGGCGGTCTGACTTTGCGGGGCGAGTCCTTTGCGCACCGTCTTGTCAATCGTGCCCTGAAACAGCTTGGGCCCCACATCGCGACCCGCTTCCGTGCGACCCGACACCGGCAACGCGCCAATCCACTGCTCGACGAGTGGCTTGAGGGTGGCCAGATCGACGGTGCCCACAAACAGGAACGTCATGTTGCTCGCGTCGCCGAGACGTTCTTTGTAGATCGTGGACATCTTCGCCAGATCGAGCTCCTTGAGCATCTCCATCGACAGCGGTCGGGCGCGCGGATGCCCACCGGCCAGCGTGACCTGCACCGTATCGCTGAACACCGCCGCCGGATTGGCGTCTTTGTTCTTGAGCACCGCTTCGAACTGCTGCAACAACGCCTGCACCGCCACCGAGTCGGCGCGCGGCGCGGTGAGTCGCAGCCAGGCGAGCTGCAACATCGTTTCCAGATCTTTCGGCGAGGCGCGGCCGGTGAGCCCCTGATTCAGATCGCCGATGAACGGGGTGGCCATCGCCACTTTTCCGGTGAGCTTCTTGTTGAGATCGATCAGCGAGAACTCACCAACCCCGCCACGTTCCAGCACCGTGGTGGTCATCGCGGCGCGAAAGGCGACGCTGTCGGGAAACTGACTCAGTCCGCCCGGGCTCCACGCCGACATCAGCACCTGGTCAGCGGTGAAGTCGGTGGGCTTCACGAAGACACGCACGCCGTTCGAGAGCGTCCACTCGGTGAGTGAGATGGCCGGATACTGCTTTTCGGCCACCACCTTTCCAGCCGCTGGTGCAGTCGCCACCAGCGCGCCCGCGGCAACGGTTTCGGTCCATGGCGCGATCGTGGACGCCGCCACCTTGGCAAAGACGGCACGCACGTCGTTTTCGCTCGGCGGCGTCAAGCCGTCTTTCTTGGGTAGCGTAACCGTTACGACCCGATTGGCCGCGCCACTGCGGGAGTAGCCGAGTGCGTTGACTTCGGCGAGTGTAACGGCGGGGAGCAGCTTCTGCGCGGCGGCGTATTCGAACGCTACCCCCGGAATCGCATCGCCGGAGAGGTAGTGATCGATGTACTCGCCGACAAACGATTCGGATGGGGTCTTGTCGCGTTCGGTGTACGCCCGCTCAAGTGCGCGCAGCAGATTGGTGCGCCCGCGATCGAGTTCACTTTGCAGAAACCCGTGCCGCTGTACGCGCTCGGCTTCGGTGAGCACGAGTTGCAGCGACTCGAGCAGTTTGCCTTCCTTTGCGCCCGCATCGAGCGAGTAGTAGTCGCTGCCGCGCACGAAGTTGCCGCCGCCTGCGCCGGCGCCCAGGAACGGCGCGTCGGGCTTCTGTGCCAGTTCGCTGAACCGCTGATTGAGCATGCTGTTGTACAGGCGGCGCATCATCAGCGTGCGGAGATCACCGACGGTGCGGGTGCCACTGGGTGGCAGCTTCCACAACACGCCCACCGCGGACGACGTGAGCTCTGGATCCGTCGCGATGGTGACCAGCGTGGAATCGTGTTTGGGAACCGTCGCGACGGTGCGCGGGCGCGCGTTGGTGCGGCGTGGGATGCTGCCGAACGTGCGCTTGATCAGCGCCTCGAGGGTAGCAGGATCGGCGTCGCCGACGGCAATGACCGCCATCAGATCGGGGCGATACCAATCGCGCCAGAACCGGCGGATGGGCGCGGGATTGGCGCGTTCGAGCACGTCGGGCAATCCGATCGGCAGTCGCTCGGCATAGCGTGACCCGCGAAAGATGACCGGAAACTGCTGATCGCGAATGCGCTCGCCGGCGCCGAGGCCGTTGCGCCATTCACTCAAGACGACACCACGTTCGGCCACGACTTCACTCGAGTCGAGGAGAATGCCGGTTGCCACGTCGCCGAGGAAACGAAAACTCTTTTCGAGAATGCCTGCGCTGTCGGTGGGGACGGGCAGGATGTAGATCGTTTCGTCGAAGCCGGTTTGCGCGTTGAGATCGGCGCCGAAGCGCACGCCGATGGACTCGAGGTACTTCACGATATCGTTTTTCGCGAACGACTTCGTGCCGTTGAAGGCCATGTGTTCGAGGAAATGCGCCAGACCGCGCTGATCGTTGTCCTCGAGAATCGAGCCCGCATTGACTACCAGCCGCAGCTCAGCGCGCTGTTCGGGCTTGGCGTTGCGGCGGACGTAGTACCGCAGGCCGTTCGGCAGTGTGCCGATGCGCACCGCCGGGTCGACCGGCAGTGCGGCATTGAGGGCAAACGAATCCACGCGCGCCGCGCCGCGCGCAGCGGATGGCGTACGGCGTGCGGCTGCTGCCGCACCGGCGGTCGACGTCGCTTGCGCGTCGACCGGGGCGGTGACGGAGGTCTGGCTGACCACCGCAGCGACGAGCAGCACGGTCGTTCGAAAGGCAAGGCGCATTGGCGTGTGCGGGATTGAGAGAGAGACGGTTCCACTTGAGACAGTATCTGACACCAGACGTTGTCAACGGGTCGTCCGGCAGCCTTACAAAACCCGTATGGCCGGGACTAGCCGGACGAACCGGGCGTTCCAAACCGTCCGCGCAGCAGGGCGCGCAAATCGATGGACGGATCCTCGCGCATGGCCGGCAGCGACGGCGGCATGTCGTCGCCGAGTGTGACGCGCTGCATGGTGCCGCGCACCCCGGGATCGAGAAACCGCGAGAGTTGTCCGTAGGCGAAATCGGCGCCGGTGCGCGAGGGATAGCTATGCAGCGGGTACGTGACGTACAGCTGGTCGCGCGCGCGTGTCATCGCCACGTAGAGCAGGCGGCGTTCTTCGTCGACCTCGTCTTCCTTGTCGGCGGATCGGGCCATGGGGAAAATGCCGTCGGCGGCCCAGATGACGAAGACCACATCGAACTCTTTGCCTTTGGCCGAATGCGCCGTGGACAGGATGAGTGCGTCGTTGTCATCACCGCCGCCGATGGCGAGATCCTGGGTGTTGCTGGGCGGTTCGAGTGCGAGTGCGGCCAGAAACGTGGCGCGATCAGGATATCCGGCTGCGATGACTTCGAGCTGATCGAGATCGGCCAATCGTGGCGGCGCGTCGTCGTAGGTGGCCTTGAGAATCGGGTCGTACAGTTGGCGTGCCAGACGAATCGCTTCGGCGGGTGCCTGCACGTTGACGCGACGCATCCCATCGAGCAATGCGGCCATCGCCTGCAGACCGGGTTTGGCCCGCGAGGGGGCGCGCACGGCGCCGATGGCCATGGGGGCCCAGTCGTGCTGCGAGAGGAGTTCGACCGCGGCACGGGCCGTGGCATCGCCGACCCCGGGCAACAGGCGGAGCAGCCGATACCAGCTCACCTCGTCGCGCGGATTCTCGAGCACGCGGAGAAATGCCAGCATGTCCTTGATGTGCGCGGCCTCGAGAAACTTGAGACCGCCCCACTTTTCGTAGGGGATGCGGCGATTGGCGAGTTCGATTTCGAGATCGGCCGACAGATAGCCGGCGCGAAAGAGCACGGCGATTTCGCGGAGCGGGATCCCTTCGTCGTGCAGTTGCAGCAGGCGATCCACCACGAAGCGTGTTTGTTCGTGTTCATCACGCACGGTGACGAGCCAGGGCGGTTCGCCGCCGGTGCGTTCGGTCCAGAGGTGCTTGGAGTACCGTTCGCGGCTGCGCGAGATGAGCGCGTTGGTGGTGTCGAGAATGGGCGCGACCGAGCGGTAGTTGCGCTCGAGGGTGATGATCTGCGTGCCCGGAAACTGCTGCGGAAAATCGAGGATGTTGCGGATCGTGGCGCCGCGAAACGCATAGACACTTTGGGCGTCGTCGCCCACCACCGTGATGCGTCCGTTGGTGCACTGGGCGCGCAGGATGCGCGACTGCAGCGGATTGGTGTCCTGGTATTCGTCCACGAGCACGTGGTCGTACAATCCGCGCATCTGCGCAGCGATGTCGGGCGCCCGTTCGAGCAGGAGCGCCCAGGAGAGCAGCAGGTCGTCGTAGTCGAGCAGGTTGCGTTCGGCCTTGCGCCGGACGTAGTCGCCGAAGAGCGGCTCGATGTCGCCGGTCCACGACAGGAAGTGGGGCCACTGCTCGCCGATCAGATCGGCGACCGGCCGATCGGTGTTGATGTGCCGGGAATAGATGGAGAGGAGCGTTTCGGCGCGGGGGAAGCGCGGCGCGGAGCGGGGCAGCTGGGCCGAGTCGGCGTAGCCGCGGGCGGCTCGGGCCAGCCCCATGAGGTCGGCCGCGTCGCCCTGATCGAGGATCGTGAAGTCGGCCGGGAGTCCGGCGGCTGGCCCAAAGCGGCGGAGCAGGCGGTGGGCCACACCATGGAACGTGCCCCCGTGCACCTGCTGCGAGGCCGAGCCGACCAGCCGCTGGCAGCGGTCGAGCATTTCCTGGGCCGCGCGCCGGGTGAAGGTCAGCAGCAGGATCCGGCTGGCGGGGACGCCCCGGTTGATGAGATGGGCGACGCGGTGAATGAGGGTGCGGGTTTTCCCGGAGCCGGCGCCGGCCACAATAAGGAGGGGGGTGTCGCCGTGACTGGCTGCTTCGGCCTGCGCCGCGTTGAGCGCGGGCCCGGCGGCGGTGGCCGGAGGGGCGGGGATTTCCCGGTGGGCGGGGAGGTGGATCCGGGGCAAGTCGGCCATGGCGGGAAGATAATCGGGAAGTCTTCGGGTGTGTGGACGTGCCAGTCCCGTGACGTTTGGAACGCCGCCGCCGTCCATGTGGTGGTCCATCATTCGTCTGGGGGCGACCCCCTGGTTGGACACCAGGCGGTGGCGGTGCCACGGGAATCCCGGAGTGTGATGGCGGACATCGGCATTGCGACGGATCTTCGGCTTGACCTGCCGGGAAGTCTGCCGTAGCTTTGCCGCCTGGTATCGATGCCCGAGTTCCATCCGGAGGTGTGTCCGGGTGGCGCGCGGGAGTTGGTGTAGTCCGCAGGTGTTGTGAGCAGGTGTTGTGCGTAGGGCGTTTTCGTTGTGCGTATTCGTTGTGCGGGCATCAAGCCCTCGCCGAGACGTGAATACCAACCGGCCGCTCCCCGGAACGTGTTCAGCTCAACGCGGGATGTTTGATGAGGACCGGCCTGCTGGGCTTGGTCTTTTCACTAGCAGTTTTTGTTTGCGACAGGGCACCCGTCCCGGCGCAGGCAGTCAACTCCACGACCTCGTAAGAGGGGGATTAATGCAACTCTTTTCTCGGAAGATGGCGATCGTTGCCGTTAGCCTTGGCGCGTTGACCGCGCTGGGTGCTTGCGGTGATGACGTCACGGTGGCCGCAGCGCCGGACAATCCGGTGGTCGTTTCGATCACCCCGCCCAGCGCGACGTTGAACATTGGTGAGACGACGACCCTTGCGGTCCAGATCACCGGTGGCAGCGCCACGACGCCGCCGACGCTTGCGTCGTGCACGTCGTCCAACACGGCCGTTGCGACGGCCGCGGTGCAGGGTTCGACCTGCCGCGTGACGGCGGTTGCCTCGGGCAACGTGTCGATCACGGCGGCGGCTTCGACGGGCGGCATTGCCGCGGCGTCGATCACGGTCGCTCCGGCGGCTGCAGCGATCAGCAACCTGACCACGTCCCCGACGACTGCGTCGATCGGCGTTGGCCAGAACGTGACGATCGTGCCGAACGTCGCGAAGGCGGGCGGTGCGGTTGCGGTGACCTACGCGTATGCCACGAGCAGCGCGTCGATCGCCACGGTGACGACGGCTGGTGTGGTGACCGCGGTTGCGCCGGGAACGGCGACGATCACGGTGACGGCCAACGGTTCGGGCACGGGCTTCACGACGACCGCGTTGACGGCTGGTGTGACGGTGAACGTCACGGCGGCTCCGAATGCGATCACGTCGTTGACGGTGCAGCCGACCTCGCTCAATCTGGCGCTTGGCAGCACGGGCCAGCTGACGTCGTCGGTGGTGCAGCCTGCGGGCGCACCGGCCGCGACCATCACGTACTCGTCGTCCGCGACGGGCATCGCGTCGGTCAATGCGACGTCGGGTGTGGTGACGGCGGTTGCGCCGGGTAACGCGACGATCACGGTGACGGCCACGGCGGCCGGCACGGCGACGCTCGCCGCTGCGACCATGACGCAGCTGGTTCCGGTGACGGTGGCTCCGGCCGCGAACGTCACGATCCTGACGATCACGCAGGGTCCGACGGTCTCGACCGTTCGTACCGGCTCGGGCGAAGCGGTTGCCAGCAACGACGGCATCCAGTTCTCGGCCAACGGTCAGGTTGACCAGCCGGTCGACATCACGAACACGCGCGACCAGATCCAGGTCAAGCTCAACCTGCAGCCGAACGGCCAGCGCGTTGACTCGGTCGTGGTCTTCATCGCCAATGCCGATGGTTCCAACCGTCGCCCGGCGGCCCGTCAGCTCTACACGAGCGGCACGGCCAACGCTGGCGAAATCGGTCTGTTTGTGAACACGGCCGACTTCACGGCCAACTTCGGCGCGGGCACGGCTGATGTGTTCTACCCGAACGGCCAGAAGGTTGTCAGCGCGTCGGTGTTCACGACGAGCTCGACCGGCACGGCGTCGGAAGTGCAGAACGCGTCGAACAACCGTCAGACGCTGAACTTCAACAACATCGACGGCTGGGCTGTGCAGTGGATCGCGCCGGCGCGTAACGCGCAGAGCACGAACATCGCGACGCCGTGGAATTACTGGGGCGGCCCGGGTGCGGCCGGCGGCGGTAACTACACGATCGTTCCGGTCTTCTACACCCCGGGTCGTAGTGTTTCGCAGGTGATCACGTCGATCGGCGAAGGCGTGCTGAGCACGGTGAACAACTGTGGCTCGCGCACGTTCACGACTGCTTCGGCGCTGCCGTGGCGGACGACGTACGGCAAGGACGCGACGTTCAACTTCGCGTGCGGCAACAGCACGACGCAGAACGCGGGTTACGCGCACTTCGCCAGCATCGTGACGTCGAACCTCCCGGTCATCACGACCGCGGGTGGCGCGAACGGCACGCAGGACAACTTCAACAACCCGGCGCCGTGGATCTCTGCGACGTCGATCTTCACGTTGAACAACGCTGGCTATCGCACGTCGCCGGCCGTGGCAGCTCCGGTTGCCATCCGCCTCGACTACAAGAACCCGGCGATGACGTTCAACATCAACGCCCAGCTGACGGGCGCTGAGAACCAGTGGGTGAACGCGCTGTACAACTTCAACACCGCCACGACGGAAGCGGACGGCCAGGTTGGCCTCCCGTCGCCGTTGGGTCAGACGTTCACGTACACGGGTTGCGTCACGGGTAACGGTGGTACGGCTGTCGCCATGCCGACCGCGTCCGGCGCCGACATCCCGGAGTGCTCGAACGACTTCCTCGGTGGCTCGCTGACGAACGGCCCGTACACGTCTGATGCAACGCAGGACGACGTGCTCGGCAACCGGACGATCATCACGTCGGTCCGCTTCGGCGTCGACAAGACGAACCCGCAGGTCCAGTTGGCTGACGAACAGACGCTCGTTGGTACGGGCATCTCCCGCATGGGCCTCGCGGTCCGTGTGAACGCTGACTCGATCTTCGACAACGCCACGACGACCTTCGCGTCGGCCGCGGCTGCCACGAACGTCAACTCGACGAACGCGCTGTTCGGCGTCCGTTACCGTGACGAGCGCGCCGGTTTCAACCAGACCAACCACGGCTCGCGTTCGCTCACCCGTTGGGCCCCCGCGGCCTCGCCGCTGCTGACGAACGTGTCGGTTGCGACGGAAGAGATCTGCGTTGGTACGCGCACGCTCAACTTTGACGGTGTCACCGCTCTGATCGCCGGCCCGAGCTGCTTCAACCAGGAATCTGTGGTTGACGCGGGCGACCCGACGTTCCGTCGTGACTCGATCTCGATCTTCGGTAACGACAACACCGGCACGGCGGCCTCGCCGGGCTACTACTTCTACACGATCACGGTTGTTGACCGCGCGGGTAACTTCCGCACGGTGAACCGCTCGGCCGCGATCGACATCACGTCGCCGCAGGTGACGGGCGTGACCATCCCGGCCGTACTGCAGGGTGGTGCGCAGCTGACGTTCAACCCGACTGGTGTTGATGACCTGGAAGCCCTTGATGGCGACCTGTTCCTCGACTACCCGACCATGGCCGCCGCCGGTGACAACGCCGCCGACCTGACCGTGATCGCGAACCAGAACGGCCGTCTCCGCTACCGTCGCAACTGGTTCACCGATTGGCATGGTGCGTGGCTGGGTGGCTCGCGCAATGTCGTCGTGACCGCCAGCGACAACCTGCTGTCGACGCCGTTTGGACCGGGTGCCGCGCTCTCGAGCAACGGCCTCCAGCTCCCGATCGGCTTCTACCAGCGCCTCGAAGTCGTGCAGGCCAATGCGACCCAGGAAAACCAGGGTCCGCATGCCCGCCCGGCCATCACGCGCCTCCCGTCGCAGCCGAACCTGGTTGCGATCCCGGTGCACGCGACGCTGACCACGCTCAACCAGTTCAAGCCGACCGTCCTCGGTGTCTACGCGTTCGATCTGCGCGCGGTGACCCTGAATGCGGCCACGGCAGTGAACTTCACGAACAACGGTATGTCGAGCACCCAGATCCCGGCGACTGAGTCTGCCTACTTGGAGAATCTGTTCCCGGCCAACATCACGCAGCCGACGGCTGTTGATTACTGGGGCACGAAGGACATCGATCCGACGACCGGTGGCACGCAGAACCTGTGGAGCTGGTACGGCTTCAGCTTCTCGGGTGGTACGCTCGAAACCCGTGCAGAGACGGGCACGAACGTCGTGAACTCGCCGTTCACCCGCGTTGACTACTACCGCTGGAAAGCCACTGCGAACGCCAACCTCGTGGTTGCGGACGCTGCGGCGACGGCTGGTCAGTGGATCTACCTCGGCTCGACCGTGGCCAACGTTCCGACCAACCCGATCATCCAGGACCAGGGTGTGACGCGCTTCTGGCGCTTCCAGTTCTCGTTCGCGGGCTTCGGCACGGCCGGCAACAACGCTTTCAACACGGAAGCGGCGCTGGCGACGGGCAACCAGATGCGCATGGTTGGTGTGGATGCGGCTGGTAACGCGGTCTCGACGCTGACGTTCACGCTGCCGTAAGGCACTGAACCCAGCAGCATGAAAGCGGGCCCCGCCGCAACCAGCGGCGGGGCCCGCATCGCATTTATGACATCGAACCACCGTCCCCATAAATTCCAGGGACCGCGTATCACCCTTTCGGGGTAACGCTTCCTGTCACTTCACCTCAACGCACCCATATGTCCCCTCGCTTTGTCCGATCGAAGGTCGCGCGCGCTGCCGCGCTTATCAGCCTCGCCTTCGTTGCCGCCTGCGGCAGCGACGACGTCGGGAACGCCAAACTCAAGGCGCTCAAGACGGGCGATTCCAAAACTCGTATCGCTGAAATCGTTGGCACCGGTCCCATCGTCGCCTCATCGGGCGCGGACAGCATGCGCGTGGTCCTTGGCTATCGCATTCAGAAGTACGTTGCCAACGGCTCGATGCACGAAATCCTGTGGTACCGCGAAACGCCGGGCTCCCTGGAAGACTCGCTGAGCAAGACCGCCAACACCCCCATCGTGCTCAACGGCGATACGCTCGTCGGCTGGGGCTGGGATTTCTACGACAAGTACGCCGAGAAGAACGGCCTGCCGAATCCGTCGAAGGACGCGGCGCGCATTGACTCCATTTCCAAGGCACAGCAGGCAGGGGCGCCAAAAGCGCCGTAAGCAGGCCTGACGCAAGAACAAAGGCGAGGGACAATGGCAGAGCCTATTGTCCTTCGCCTTTTTCGCGTCTATCGCCTAGGCCGCCCCTACCCGAGACGGACCCCGAGCGAGAACGTCTCGGCG
>JAGNMU010000044.1 GCA_017991005.1 Gemmatimonadaceae bacterium
CGCAGTCTGCGCACGCGTGCGGGGCTGGCGTTTATCGCGGAAGCGACGGCGAACGGCAAGAAGGTGTCCCCCGATGTGCTGCAGTCCATGCTCTTGAGCCAGCGCAACGGGGGCGCGGAGCTGCTGCTCGACGACGTGCTCAAGGTGTGCGTGGCGCCGATGGCGCCGGTCGTCATGCCGACGGCGAGTGTCGACATCACGCCCGTCTGCAGGGCGCTGGCCGCGTGGGACCGACGCGAGACGACTGAGAGCCGCGGCGCGCAGGTCTGGCGTGAATTCTGGCGCGTCGCGTCGCGTGTGCCCAACGTGTACGCGGTCCCGTTCGACGCACGCGATCCCGTTCGCACGCCACGGGGCATCGCCAGTGACGTCCCGGCTGTGAAGGAAGGACTCCGCCGTGCGCTCGCCCAAGCGCAACAACGGCTTTCCCAGGCGGGCATCGCACCCGATGCGACGCTCGGCAGCATCCAGTACGACCTCCGCAATGGCGAACGTGTGCCCATTCCCGGTGGCGACGGCTTTTCCGGCATGTGGAGCGTGATCAGCGCGGAGCTCCGGCCCGGTGGGTACTCGCCGATTCTCGCCGGCAACAGCTATATGCAGATCGTCGGGTGGACGGCCGACGGTATCGTGGACCCGCGCGGCATGCTGTCATACTCACAGCACGAAGATCCGAACACGGCACATGGCGGCGACCTCACGCGGCTGTATGCACGTGGCGAGATGATCACACTGCCGTTCCGCGACGCAGACATTGCGGCAGACGCGAATCTCCGGACCGTGCGGATCAGACAGTAGACCGCTGATTGACGATAAGAACGGGTTCGGAACCGAGTTCGCGCTGCGCGATTACCCGCGCAGCGCCGTTCGCACCATGGTGACCGTCGCCCGTGCGTACGTGGTTCGGTTTTCGTGGATCCACCTGGCGTAGGGCGTGCGCAGAACGAACGCTTCCATGTCGGGAAGCCGAGTGTAGGAAATGCCCGGATCCCAGTGATGCAGCATGTGCCGGTTGAGTCCGGCCGCGCCAAACCACCGCGAAAACAGGTCATCCCCAAACAGCCGGTTCACTGGTCCGTGCACGACCTGCGCGAAGTCGGTGGCGCACACCGCATCACTCGCGCGGTGCTCGAGAATCTGGCGCGCCGTACCAATACTCGGGTACACCACGGCCACCGCCAACAGCCACGCCAGCGCCGACCCATAGAGTCCGAACGCCAATGGCACGGCGATCAGCGTGCCGTGCAGCACCATGGCGCGTGCCAGTACGAGCATCTTCTCCTGATCCGAAGCGAAGGCGTTGTTGCCCGTCTCGGCTATCGCGGGAGTGAGTGTCTTCGGCTTCACCAGATACCGCACGAGCATCAGCGTGAGCTGGATGCCGGTGAGTGCCTTGAAGAAGAACCACGGATTCATGCACTCGTGATAGTTGATTTCGGTATCGAGGTGATCGCCGAGGTGGGTATGGTGCTGCATGTGGCTTTTGCGATAGCTCCGCACTGATTGCGCGAACAGCGGCCACAGCAGCCAGTCGCTGAGCATGTCATTCCGTTTGCGATCGGCCAGCAGATTGCCGTGTGATCCATCGTGCGCAAACTGGTTGACCGCATGCAACCAGAACCCGATCCAGAGCGCCGCGAGTGGCGCGGCCAGAAGCGACAGCACAAGCCCCGGCCCGGGATGGAGCAGCGTGTCCAGGATGACGCCGAATGACGTCGCTGCGACCGGCGCATTGGATTGGGCGCGCATCCAACGGACGCTGAGCGCGATGTGTGCGGCGTACCCGGCGAACACCATCAAGTAGGTGAACGCAATCTCGCGCCACGCCTTGGCGTAGTCGGGCACGAGCGTCTTTCGGAATTAGAGCCACGGCGTTCCGTCCGACGCCACCAGGTCGGTGAGCGGCGGCGAGCCGTTATGCAGCACGCGAAGACTCCCGGAGGACGCTACCGCGACGGTGGCGGCGCTCGAATGCGCGTCGACGGCCGAACGTTCATGCATGTGCGAACTTCCTGACGGCCAGATGTGTGATTTTGCCTCGCTTGGACTTTCACGAAGTCACAGAAGTACCCATCCCTTCTGGATTCTTGCGGCAAAATGCTACAGCCGGATCTCCGTTCTTGGCCAGTTTCTACTGGCGACTTATCCCATCTATATGTGTGTAATTGTGACGGAGGTCACAGTTATGGACCGGATCGGCGGACGGTCCAACCGGTAGCGTACGCCCGGTACGTGCCGCATCGTTTGCCGGACCTGAAGGTGCTGTCCTCCCCCCGCACGACCGGCCCCCATGTCTGACGTCACCACCCGCCTCGACGCGAGCCACTCCGCCTCAACCGCACACGGCGCCCCGCACGTGAAGCCGAAGTACACCGGGGTGCGCGTCACCTGCAGCGGCAATCAACTGGTCACCCAGTACGTGGAGACCCGCATTACCGAGGGGGGTGTGTTCTACCCCATCACGCCGTCCACCGAGGGCGGCGAGATCTATCAGGCGTCATTCGCGGCGGGCGAACTGAACGTGTGGGGTCACCAGAAGGTCGCCGCGGAAACCGAGGGCGAACATGCCGCGCAAGGCGGCGCCACGGCCTTTGCCGTGACGGGTCGACGCACCGTGAACTTCACGTCGGGTCAGGGCCTCGTGTACGCGATGGAGCAGTACTACCACGCGCCGGGCAAACTCTCGACGATGGTGCTGCAAGTGGGTGCGCGAGCGCTCACCAAACATGCACTCAACGTGCACTGCGCCCACGACGACATCTACGCGGCGCTCGATACCGGCTGGATCATGCTGATGGCACGGGATGCTCAACAGGCGGCTGATCAGGGGATCATCCTGCGCAAGGTCGCGGAGTTGGCGCTCAACCCGGGCATGAACATCCAGGACGGCATGCTCACCACGCACAGTGAGCGGATGTACCTCGCGCCCGAAGCCGACTTCCTGCGCGAATTTCTGGGCGCGCCCGACGAACAGATTCCGTGCCCGACCCCGGCGCAGCGCGAACTGTTTGGCCCCACGCGCCGTCGTGTGCCGGAAATGATGGACCTGAAGAACCCGGTGCTGCTCGGGCCGGTGCAAAATCAGGAACATCATATGAATGGCGTGGTGGCCCGTCGCAACAACTTCAACGAGCCGGTGCTGCCGATGCTCGCCGACGCGTACGAAGAATTCGGACGACTGACCGGCCGGCGCTACGGACTCATCACGGAATACAAAACCGATGATGCCGACACGGTGTTCGTGTCACTCGGCTGCGCCGCCGAAAATCTCGAGGCGGCGTGCGACTACCTGCGCGATCAGCGCAACGCCAAAGTCGGCTCCATTCACATCAATGTCATCCGGCCGTTCCCGGAAGATGCGGTCATCGACGCCCTGCGCGGCAAGAAGCGCGTCATCATTCTCGAGCGTACCGACGAAGGACTGGCCGGTGACAATCCACTGGCGCGCGATATCCGCGTCGCGCTGGGCAAAGCCAATGAAACCACGCGGTACGGCGGGCTGCATCCGGCGCTCACGCCGGAGGAGACCCCGAGACTGTTCCGCGGCGCCTATGGCATCGGCTCTCGCGATTTCCGCCCCGAGCACGGCATCGGCGCGTATGAATTCGCGACTGGCACGACGCGACGCACCGATGGCCGAGGTGCTGACGACGGCGAAACGTACTTTGTGCTGGGCGTCGACCATCCGTATGCGGTGATCAGTCGTGACACCCCGTCGCTGCTGCCGGAAGGCGCGATCGCCGTGCGCTTTCATTCCATCGGCGGATGGGGGATGATCACCACGGGCAAGAACCTCGGGTCGATCATCGGCGAGTTCGGTCGCTTTGTGTCGGAGCACGAGCCCACATATGACATCGACGGCGTACTCGAAGACAAACTCTTCGTGATGGCCAACCCCAAGTACGGCTCGGAAAAGAAGGGCGCGCCCACCAACTACTACCTCACCGTGGCGCCGTCGCAGATCAAGGTGAACTGCGAACTCAATCACGTGGACGTCGTGTTGTGCTGTGATCCCAAGGCGTTCACGCACACCAATCCGCTGGAAGGACTCAAGCGCGGCGGGTCGCTGGTGTGGGAGTCGAGTGAATCGCCCGACACCGCCTGGCAGCGCATTCCGGCTGAACACCGGCAGTTCGTGATCGACAACGATATCCATGTGTTCATCCTGCCGGGATTCGATATCGCGCGGGCGGCGACCACACAAACCGAGCTGCAGCTGCGCATGCAGGGCAACGCGTTCCTTGGCGCGTTCTTCCGTGTGTCGCCATTCCTCAAGACGTTCCATATCACCGAAGAACAGTTCCACGATGTGGTGCGCCAGCAGTACGTGAAGAAGTTTGCGCGTTTTGGCGACGCGGTGGTGGAGTCGAACATGGCGGTGATGGAAGCGGGCTTCGATCGTGTCACCGAGATCAGCATCGGGCGAAGCGACGACGCCGATCGTTCGTCGATGCGCAACCCACTCTTGGCACCGCTCGAAGAGCACCGGTTTCCGCCAACGGCCGGCTGCGGCTCGTGTGGTGGCGGCGGCATCGAGATGCCGGTGGCGCAGCTCGCGCGCGCGCCGCTGCAGACGCTCGCCAAGTTCGACAGTGAGTTTCGCGCCGGGCTGGGATATCACCAACCGTCCAGCGCGCTCGCCTCGGTGGGCATCATGGGCGCCGGCACCGGCGCCACCCAGTCCAAGTACGTGGCACGTCGTGAAACGCCGGTGTACATCGCCGAGAACTGCACGCAGTGCATGGAGTGCATCTCGGTGTGTCCCGACACCGCACTGCCCAACACGGCGCAGGAAGTCATCACCATTCTGCGCACGGCCGTGGCCAACTACGTGCGGGACGCTGGCGACCGGCGCACACTACTGGCCGAATTGCCCGCGCTCGAGCAACGCGCGCGTGCGGCGATGAACGAGTCGGTGAAGGCCAAGACCAACGTGCCGTTCAAGGACATCGTGCGTACGGAAGCCGCCACCATCGCCGGTCTGTCGGAGCAGTCGCGCGCCGAGTTCACCGGCATCATCGACAAATTGCCGCTGTCCTACAGCAACGTGCCGGCGATCTTCCGCACGGTCGAGTCCAAGTCGCCGGGGAACGGCGGACTGTTCTCCATTTTTGTCTCCGACTTGTGCAAGGGATGCGGCGAGTGTGTGCAGGTGTGCGGCGATCATGATGCACTGCGCATGACACGTGAGACCGAAGAGCTGAACGCCGATCTCACCACCGCGCAGGTGTTTTCGCGCCTGCTGCCGGATACGCCGCAGAAGTACCTCGGTCTCTACACCGACGACGATATCGTCAGCTCGCGCGATGCGACGCTCCGCAATCACCTCATGGTTCGTCGCAACTACGAAGCCTTGGTGTCGGGCGACGGCGCCTGTGCCGGCTGCGGCGAAAAGAGCATCCTGCGTTCAGTCGCGAGCGTGACCGAGGCCTACATGCGGCCCATCTACCACCGCAAGGCCGACCGTCTGACCGCCAAGGCCGACCGATTGGCAGCGGATGGACGAGCGCGACTGGCCGCCGTGAAGGCGCGCAGCGCAGCGGAATACGCGTTGTTCCGCACCGCGTTCGCCCATGTGATCATGGGGCTGGGCGGCGAGAGTGATCAGGATACGGCCACGCGGATCGCCGCATACGAGGCCGCACATGGCCCGATCACTGACGACCAGTTGATCGATGGACTGACAGCCGTACTTCGCCAGGACGCCTTCAATCACCAGTCACTGCAGTCGGTCGACGGACGCCGCGCCAACGGCATGTCCGTGATGATGATGGGCGCCAGCACGGGGTGCAACACGGTGTACGGCTCCACACCGCCGGCCAATCCGCACCCGTATCCCTGGATGAACTCGCTCTTTCAGGACGGCGCGACGATTTCGTGGCTGATGGCGGAGTCGGTGATTGTGGGTCACGCACACCGGTCGGTGGCCCCGGAGCGCATGGCAGACGCACTGCTCGACCGGACCGATGGCGTGATGACCGAGGCCGACTACTTCACGCTGACCCGGTTGGACGACGCGCTGATGACCGAACAGGAAATCCGTGAACTGCCGAAAGTGTGGGTGATCGGCGGCGACGGCGCACTCGGCGACATCGGTTTTCAGAATGTGTCCAAGGTGATTCTGCAGAATCGCCCCAACGTGAACATGCTGATGCTCGACACGCAGGTGTATTCCAACACCGGCGGCCAGAACTCGGATTCGTCGACGATGCTTGGCGGCTACGACATGAACCAGTTCGGTGTCGCGTCGCAGGGCAAACTGATCGAAAAGAAGAACGTGGCGGAGGCGTTTACCAGCGGGCACGGATCGCCGTTTGTGGCGCAGCTCTCCATCGCCAACGCGCCGAAGCTGTACAAGGCAATGCTCGATGGACTCGAGTATCGCGGCACCGCGTTTTTCCAGTGTTACACCACCTGCCAGCCAGAGCACGGCGTGGGTGACAACATGAGCGCCGATCAGGCCAAGATGGTCCGCGACGCGCGCGGCATGCCCGAATTCGTCTTCAATCCGCGCCGCGGCGAGACCGCGCAGGAAGCGTTCGATCTCAAGGGCAACCCAAGCGTGGACCGCGACTGGTGGCAAACCAAGTTTGCCAGCACGGGCGAAGCGTATTCGTTCAGCGTGGCGCATTGGGCGCTGACCGAGGGGCGCTTCCGCAAGCACCTCAAGAAGATCACCGCAGACGCAGCCGCGGCGCTCACGCCGCTGGATCAGATGCTGTGCTTCGTCACGCAGGATGACGTCATCCACCGGCGGGTGTTCGACGAAACGCACCGGAGTTTCATCCCGAACTTCGGCTGCTTCATCAAAGTCGAGACGGCAGGCGTGTTCACGTACTACGCGGTGACTCGCCAGATGGTGCTGTTTGCCGTCGAACGCCGGAAGTCATGGCGGATGCTGCAGAGCAAGGCGGGGGTGATCAACAAAGACTATCTTGCGCAGCGCGCGTTCCTGGCGAAACTCGACAGCGGCGCTCTCTCGCTCGCCGATGCCAAAGCCGATACGGCCACACATTGGGCGGCGGCCTCCACACCTTCCACCACTTGAGACATCGATGACAGCTGCAGCACCCGCGCTCAACGCCACCACCCTCGGCGCCTCCATCACCTGTAAGGACATCGACGCATCACTTCGCTTTTATCGCGACGGCATCGGCTTTGCGGTCGAACAGACGTTTGAGCGCGAAGGGAAAGTGGTGGCCGGCGTCGTCGCCGCTGGCGACTGCCGTCTGGTCCTCAATCAGGACGATGGCAAGCTGGGATGGGAGCGCATCAAGGGGCAGGGCTTCTTCCTGCAGATCAACGTCGCCGGCTTGGCCGATGTGGACGCGGCGGCAGAGCGGATCAAGGCGGCCGGCGGCACGCTGCTGAGCGAGCCGGCCGATCGGCCGTGGGGGGTGCGTATGTTCCAGTTTTACGATCTGGATGGGTTCAAGATGGGTGTGTCGACGCCGTTGACGGCGTAGGGGCGAACGGACCAGGTGTCAGTTTGTCAGTGGTCAGCCAACGGCTAAGTCGTGGGTCATCAGTCTGAGTCCTGAGTCTTCAGTTCAACTGAACAGACTGAAGACTCTGACTGACGACCCAGGACTCAGCCGTTGTCCGATAACTGACAAACCCGAACTCACGTACTGACTGACAACCAGCAGTTACGGCCACCCGCGTGTCCGGCTTCCCCCGATCCCATCGGCGCCCGTCCGCCCCCGATCTTTCCTCTGTAGCCGAATCGCCGCTCAATCTCGGCCAATAGCTCGGAGGCGTATGCTTTCCTCACTCGACGCTCGGCACCCTCGCCTTGCCGCCTTCGCTGGCATCGCCGGCTTCGTCGCGATGATCCTCGGCGCCGCGGATCCACTGGAAGGCTCGATCGTCGTGGTCATCGGCAGCAGTCTGCTGACGTGGGCCGCATGGATTCGGCAGAGTCCGCGCCGGAAACGATTACTGTGGTCGTTTGGAGCCGTAGCCAGCGGGGTGGCAGCGCTGTGGATCATGTCCGCCTTTGGCGGAATTGGCGGCAGCACCGGCCGATCAATGTGGTGGGCGTTGGTGCTGCTGCCCTATCCGATCGGGTGGATGCTCGGACTTGTCGAGGGATACCGGCACCTTCGTGAGCATGCGCGGGGATAGGGCGAGCGAATCCTCTCGTCTTGGACGGACTAGTTGTCGGTTTGTCAGTGGTCAGCCAACGGCTAAGTCTTGGGTCATCAGTCTGAGTCCTGAGTCTTCAGTTCAACTGAACAGACTGACGACTCTGACTGACGACCCTGGACTCAGCCGTTGGCCGATAACTGACAAACCCGAACTGACGCACTGACTGAAGACCCGCAGCGGGGACGGACCAGTCGTCAGTTTGTCAGTCGTCAGACAACCGCTAAGTGATGGGTCGTCAGTTCAAGTCGACGGTGTTCAGTGTCGACGGTGCTCAGTGTCGCCCCTGCTTGCGTTTCGCTCGCACGTATCCAATCAGCAGCAGACCCGCGATTCCCACGGTGGCGCTGAGTAGCACGAACAGACTCGCGTACAAGAGTTCCATGTTGTGCTCCGGACGAAGTAGGAAGGAGAACTCGTCGGTGCACAAGCGTGGCACATTCCCGGCGCGTGTGCAAGCGTGCACGCTTGCATGCATTATTCGGATAACTTCGTCGAATTTCATTCTGCTCCCGAAACAATAGTCGCATGCCCGGCCCCACTTTCTCCGTCGAACTTGGCGCACCAATCGGCCGGTGGACGTTTGCACACGCGGCGCCTGACGACACCCTCTCGGCGCACGTTGTGGAGTATTGGGAGGTGCAGGGTGAGCTCGCCCCGTTTCGCGAGCGCATTCTGCCCAACGGGTGCGCCGAGTTGATGTTCAATCTCGGACCTTCACATCGGATGATCGCCGACGGCGAGACGACCGTGTGGGACGCAGTCTGGATCTCGGGTGTGCATGAGCGCGCCATCACCATCGAAACCGATGATGGCACGCACCTGGTCTCCGTGCGGTTCACACCGTTCGGCCTGCGCGATCTGCTTGGCGTCTCCACCGGCAACACGGCCAATCGCGTGACCGATGCGTCGACGCTGCTCGGATCGCGCATCGCGGCACTGCACGACGCACTGCGTATCGCGCACGATCCGACGGCGCGGTTTGCCATGCTCGAATCATTTCTACGTACGTCGCGAGAGACAGTCGCAAACGAGCGGGCGGAGCCGGTCGAACACTACGTGCGCGACGCCGCTGAGCGCATTACGCGTGCACACGGCAATCTGGCCATCACGTCGTTGCATACGCAGTCGGGCGTGAGCCGAAAGCAGCTCACCACGCGTTTCACCGCGGCGATGGGCATGTCACCCAAGCGGTACGCGAATCTGCGGCGTTTTGTCTGGACGGTATCGCAGTTGCGTGAGCGCACGCAGGTGGACTGGTCGCGTCTGGCGCTCGAGGCGGGGTACGCCGATCAGTCGCACATGGCGCGCGACTTCAAACGCGTTGCTGACGCGAGCCCCACGGCATTCCTGCGTCAGCGCAGCCCAGATAACACGGCCCTCCTCGAAGCGCAGTCCGATGCGAATGCGCCGCACGACTGATCCGCTCTGGGCCGCAAGATCGTTGAGAACAGCGTGAGCTCGCGAAGAACTCCGGAACGCGAAGCTCGCCGAGGATAAGAGAGGCGCTCGCGTGCGCGCTACGGACGCGCCGGGGCAATCGACATGCATGTTCTGCTGATCAGTTCCCCAAGAGAACGAGCATCACCGCGATGCCGCCGAGGACGGGGCTCTTCTTCGCGCCCTCCTGGCCTCGGCGCGCTTCGCGTTCCGGAGTGCTTCGCGGTCTCTGTGCTGTTCCTCACGTCGAGCGTTAGAACGAGTGCGAGCGGGCTGACCTTCGCGAACCGCCCACGGCCCTGAGGTAACAAATCTTCTAGCGTGCCGAGGGAACGGCGCGCACCATTCGGCATGACCTCAAGTATCCACGCGTTCGCGGCGCCAGTCGGCGCCCTCGTCATCGCGGCGTTGTCGTTTGGCGCGGCCCGCTCTGCCGCCGCGCAATCCACCGATCGCGCCGCCCCGCCCGCGCACTTCGCACCCATGGCGTTTCTCGCCGAGAGCTGCTGGAAAGGCGCGTTTCCCGACAACGTGGCCACCGACGAACACTGCTTCACGTGGGTGTACGGCAAACAGTTTTTGCGCGACAAACACATCGTGCGTAACGGGAAGACTCCGTACGAAGGCGAAACAATGTACGCACTCGATGTGGCGGCGAAGCAGGTGTCGTACGTCTACTGGAGCAGCGACGGCAACACCATGCGCGGCACCGTCGAGTCCCGCGGCGACAGTCTCATCTTCCCCACCCGCCTCGACACTCCCAAGGGTCCGATCGAGATCAAGGCAGTGTGGACGCGCCTTGGGCCCGACCGGTATCGCGTGTGGCAGGCGCAGAAAGTGGGTGACGCGTGGAAGCCGATGATGACGATGGAGCTGACACGGTCGGGGGCGGCGCGGTAGGCACGCGCGCCGCCTTTCACATCATGGGTCCGGGCAATTACCGAGCCATTCTTGTGGTGATGCCCCCCCCCCCCGGACGACGACTCGATAGTATCGTTTCAAGAGCGGCGTTCACCTCGCCAGCCACGCCGCGCTGCAGCAGCTGCGCGAGTGAGCGTCCCATGTTCGCCCGGCACCAGCGCCGCAGCGATCGCATCCAATCCGGACCGGTAAGACGTTCAATGCGGTTGGCGGAGATCTGACAATCATGATGCAACAGCCAGACGAATGCCATCCGTGCGCAGTTGCGAATCGTCAAAAGCGGCGGCAACGCCGTGTCGAATAACAAGCGATCGACGTGCCGTCGACTGATGGCCGCCTCGGCCGCGACCGAGTCGGCGAGTCCGCCAGCAACGGGGTACACCAGTGACGAGAGCAGTCGCTCGCGCACGACGCGAGGCAAAGCACTGCTCGCGCCGCACACGTGGACAAGCAGTGCCATGTGGAGCATGCATTCTGGCGTCGCATGCAGTGCACCCGCCAGTATCGGTACTTCAAATCTGGGGACGAGTGGCACGAGGTCCACGCATGGTGCGTTAGCCAAGCGAACCGTTGACGCCGCATCAGTGGTTGCGCCATTGGTGGCAACGACAATTCTGGCGCCGCACGCGCTGGCGATAGCGATAGCGCGCTGAAACACAGGCGCGCTCACCGCCTTCGGGGACCCGCCCAGAATACGTTTCGCCGGGGACTGCGCCAGCACCGTTTCGAGGTCCCTGAGTGGGACACGTCGCACGTCCCAGGCCGACGCCGCCCTGACGGCCGCCATCACCGGCACGATTCCGAGCTCATCCACAGGCGCCTCATTCGCCAGAACCAGCAGGCTCCCTCGTACGCTTGTGTCAACCATGTCTCGATTTGGCATTGTTGCGCATCTCCTGATTGTGCGAAAATATTGACAGTATCCACACACGCGGCCACGATAGCGCTACTGCTGCCACCGCGCCAGCGTCAATCCCGCACCTATTGTACGCGAGAACGAATAGTTGCGTCCTGCATTGCCGTTCGCCCCGCGATGTTCAATACCGCGCACGCTGTCGCGTATCGTCGCCTTCGCCTCGCTCTGCGCGACGACGGTTGCCGCTGAAGCGCAGGTCGTACGCGGAACCGTCTCTGGCTCCACCGATCTCCCCGTCACCGGAGCGCTGGTCTCGTTGCTCGATGAGCAGTCCGTGGTGGTCGCGCGCGCACTCACCGACGACGCGGGGATGTTTCGCCTCCTTGCTCCGCGAGCGGGCGCGTTTCGGCTGCGCACGGCGCGCATCGGCTTTCGGCCGGCCGTCTCAGCGCCGATCGAGTTGCGCGTCGGTAACGTCCGCGACGAACGCGTGCGCATCGACTTTGTGCCGGTCGGGCTCGACACGCTGCGTGTCGCGTCACGCGCGGTCTGCCGCCGTGTGACAGGAGATACGGCCGCGGCGACCTTCGCATTGTGGGACCAGGCGCGCACCGCATTCAGCGCGGCGCAGATCACCTCGGGCAATCGCGGGCTCGAGGCGACGACAATCACGTACGAGCGACGCTACGCGCCCACGCTGCAGCGTGGAGAGCGGCGGGTGCTTAGTCAGAAGGCGACCGTGCAGAGTGCCATGGTATCACAGCCATGGAAATCGCACCCGGTCGACTCGCTGCGACGATACGGATATGTTCGCGACTCCGACGATGGTACTCTCACCTATTTTGCCCCGGACCTCACGGCGCTCACATCGACAGCGTTTCTCGAAGATCACTGTCTCCGACTCACGGCTGGAGCGGACAGCGCGGAGGTTGGCATTGCGTTTGAGCCGACGCGAGAGCGAAACGGGGTGCCGGAGGTAGCCGGTACCGTTTATCTCGCGCGCGCCTCGAGTGAACTTCGCCGTCTCGAGTTTCGGTACGTGCAGATCGCTGCGCTCCGCGCTGAGCAAGCTGGTGGCATCCTGCACTTCGCGCGACTGGGCGGTGGAGCGTGGGCGATCAGCCGATGGGAAGTGCGCATGCCGGTGGTGGAGCGCCTCACAGCACGTGCACTCCCGAAGGTCACCGCCGTTGAGGCATCAGGTGGCGAACTGGTGATGGCGCGTCGTGGCCGTGATACGCTCTTTCAGCGCTCGTCACTCGCCATGCACGGTATGATCGTCGACTCGATGACGGGCGCGCCCATCGCGAACGCGCGTGTTGCGCTTGAGGGTACGGACGAGCGCGCGGTCACCGATGTGCGCGGAGCGTTTCGATTTCCGTCGATGTTGCCTGGCGAATATTCGGCGCTTGTTCAAACGCCGGCACTCGATTCGGTCAACGCGGTGCACAAAGTGCATCTCGCTTTCGTCGACAGCGCACACGCCGTGCGCGTCACGGTTCCGGGCGTGTTGCACGTGGTCCGCTCGCTCTGTGGCGCAGCGATGACCGACACGCATGGCAGCGCCGTGCTGGGTACCGTGCGTCGTGCCAATGACAGCGCATCACTGGCGGGCGTGCGCGTTGTTGCCGAGTGGAGGAATCGACGTGTCACGGGAGAATCTGACGAGTGGCGCCGACTCGAAACGAGGACGGACGCCAGCGGCGGCTTTCGGCTCTGCGGTGACTTCGGTACGGCGGTCGTCTCGGTGCGGGCGCTGCCGCCCATTGGCCGGGCGCAGATTGTCGAGCGCGCATTGTCTTCCAGCGTTCGTGTGGCGGGCGCCGAGTTGGTCGTGGACACGGCGGCCGCGCCCGTGGCGCGCCTGCGCGGCGTCGTGGTGAGCGCCGACTCTGCGGCGCAACCGATTCGTGATGCGGAGGTGCTGCTGCCGGCGCTCAATCGCACCGTGCGCACCGATTCACGCGGCGGCTTTCGAATGGACGAGATACCCGTTGGCACGCACCAGCTGGTGGTGCGCCGATTGGGTTATGGCGGCCTTGATACGCCGCTCACCTTTGAGGCGAATGAAGACGAATCGCGGCGCGTAGTGTTGTCTCGCATCACGGTGCTGGATTCCGTCGATGTTCGCGCAGAGAACGCCATCCCGTCGTTTGAAGAACATCGGCGAGTAGGACTTGGGCATTTTCTCACGCGTGAAGAGTTGGCGAAGATGGAAAATCGAACCCTGCCCGCACTTCTCTCGAACTTCAACGGGACGCGATTTGTGCAGGGGAAGGCGGGGCGTGTATGGCTTGCAGGAGGTCGAGGTCCGCAGTCGATAACCGGTCTTGAGATGCCGGGGCTCACCAAGGAGGACCTTGCTATGGGGGCACGAAAGGCGTGCTATTCGAGGATTTACATCGACAACCAGCCGATCTATTCCGCGAGAAACGGTGAGCCGCTTTTTGATATTCGCACGATTATTCCGAGCGAGATAGAGGCCCTCGAGTACTACTCGAATCCGGCGCAGACACCGGCCCGATACAGCCAATTGGGAGCGACTTGTGGAGTTCTTGTGATTTGGACCCGCAAAGCACTGTAACGTCGCTAGCGAAACCACATTCTTTCCTTCGCGCGTTCGCGGGTCTCAAATTGGTCTGGTCAGCAATAGCAAAAGCATTAATCGTAGGCATGCGCCATCGGCCGAATTCATCGGACGCTTTGGCTGCGATGCGTCATCACTCTAGTCACTGGGAATCATCCAATGAACAACGCTCGAAGGCTCATGCTTCGATCTGCCGCGGCCCTCTTTGTTTTGTCAGTTTCGCTCACGGCGGCTCCGTCTGATGCTCAGGCAGAGGTGACCGCTTGCGGGATCTGCGTTCCTGATGTGGAGGCCGAGTTGTACTGTTTCGGTCACCATCAAGAGTATCAGTTCGAGACTGCTTGCCTCAATGCCTGTGGCACGCCACAGACCGGCACGGAGATCGCATGCGCGGATGTGCCTCAGTTGATCTGTGACGCGGGATACTCAGAGGTCGACTGTTCCGCTGAGGCGACCTGAGAACACGTGTCTTCCACCATACAGCGGACGATCAGATGACCTCGAAATTGGATCAGGTTGTTTCGATTGCGATTGCGCTTGCTGCGATCATCGCCGCGGTGGTGCTTGTACGTCGCGAGTTCTCTGGCGGAGATCGCGACGGCGGCGGGCTCCAACTGGGCGAACGTGCCCAGCCCGCCGCATTCGACTCGACGCTGGCAGCGAATCTCGCTGCCGGCCGTCGGGACGGGTCGGCAGCGGCACCCATTCAGTTGATCGAGTTTGTGGACCTGCAATGTCCGGCGTGCAAGCGCTATCACCGCGAGGTGCTGCCGGCGATTCGCGAGCAATACGGCGACAGCATGGCCATCACGTATGTGCACTTCCCGCTGCAAATACACCGGTTGGCGCCGATGGCGGCTCGGGCTGCTGAATGTGCAGCGCCAAGCGGACGGTTTTTCGCGTTCATCGATCGCGCCTACGCCGTGCAGGATTCGTTCGGCATCAAGCCGTGGGCCGAATACGCACGCGAAGCAGGTGTGGCGGACACAGGCACGTTTGCGCGGTGCGTCGCCAATCGCGCTCCGGTGGCCATGATCGATTCTGGGGTGGCCTTGGCCGACAGGCTCGAACTGCGCGCCACGCCTACGATAGTGCTCAACGGCTGGCGATACGCACGACCGCCGTCCAAGGAAACGCTCCGCAAAGACATCGAGGCGGTGCTCAACGGGAAGTCACCGTATCCGAAACAACGCGTCGCCGCTCGCTGAGCGGCCACCCTGTCTGGCGAATGGGTGACGATCTCCGTCCCCCCCACGAAACTCGGCCCCCAAGTTATCGTAGAGAGCACACCGCGCCCCGCGCCCTCTCTCCTCTGTCGCCGAGATCCCGCCCATGCCGCAGGATGCCATCACTGCCGGCGCCGCGGCCGCCTCCCAAGTGGCGCAGACGGTCCGTCTGCAGGCGCTCCACGCGCGGCGAGAGATGCTGTCGGAGCAGTATCAGTCGGCGATGCGGGAGCGTGGCCAGATCGGTCAGGAGCGGCTCAACGCGCAGGCCCGCGGCGACGCCGGTATGGTGCGCGAGTACGAGTCGGTGGTCGCGCGCATCGGCGGCCGGATGCAGGAGCTCGAACGGTCCATTCAGCGGCTCGACCAGCAGATCGACGAGGCGATGAAGGCACCCCTGCCCGTCGAAGTCGCCGTTCCCGGCGCGCCCGGTGAACCCGCCGCCATTACGATCGCGCCGCCGCCCTATTTCCCTGACGATCTCATGGCGCAGCGTATCCAATTCCAGCGCATGATGGTCGCCGAGGGCGCGGTGTTCCTGATGCTCAGCGCGCTGCTCTGGCGTTTTGGTGTGCTCCGTGGCCGGCGCCAGGCCGCTCGCGCGGAAGCGCCGCGCGACGACACCAAACTGCAGCAGGCTGTCGATGCCATCGCGATCGAGGTCGAGCGCCTCTCCGAGGGACAGCGTTTTGTCACCAATATCCTGTCGACCAAACGCCCAGAACGCGACGTCGTGCCACTCTCGCCGCGGCCGCTCGCCGAACAGCCGGAAAGCACTTGGATCACGCCGCACTGACGCGGTGACCGGCTGAGCTGTCGCACGGATGTTCGGGCCCGCACATTCTCCGTGACCTGATCATCTGTGGTACACCGGCGGCGGGGAGATGGCATGAGGCGCGTTGCGGCGATAGTGGGACTGATGAGCGTGTTGGGCTGCACGGGCGAGCGTGCGCCGGAAGGAACTGGAACCCGCGATGCGATCATCGCCTCCGTCTTCAGCGGAACCGGTGGACGCTGGGTGGATCTCACACACCCGTTCTCCTCGCGCAGCATCTACTGGCCCACGGATACGGTCGGCTTCAGACTCGAGGAGCTCGCGCACGGACACACCACCGGCGGCTGGTTTTATTCGTCGTATCGCTACTCGGCCGCAGAACACGGTGGCACGCACCTGGATGCGCCGATTCACTTTGCCGAGCGCGGCTGGACCAACGACCAGATTCCGCTCGCGTCACTGGTTGGACCAGCCGCCGTCATCGACGTGACGAGCCGTGTGCAGCCGGACTATCTGCTCACCGTCGCCGACCTCACCGCCTGGGAAGCACAACACGGGCAGATTCCGAAAGGCACCATTCTGCTGGTGCGAACGGGGTGGGACGCGCGCTATCAGGATCGCACCGCGTACCTCGGCACGGCGCTCGGCGGGCCCGACGCCGTCGCGCAATTGCATTT
>JAGNMU010000045.1 GCA_017991005.1 Gemmatimonadaceae bacterium
GCCTGGCGCCGGAGAAATCTCCGTGCTCACCACCTTTTTGGTGCAGGCCGCAGACGCCACCAGTGCCGCCAGCAAGATTCCCTTACGTACCACGAGTGCCTCCATGCACGTTATCGTACCGTCTGTCTATCGTACGGTCAGCCGCATCCGTTCGGCGATCGAATCGAACGGGGCTCCGTGAAACACCGGGGCTCCCGCTCGCATCGGATGCGTGAAGTGTAGCGCCACCCAACTCGGACTGCTTATGTCGTCAGAATCCGCCGGCATCCTGCCCCACCAGCGTCTCTTCGTGAACATCGATCACGTTGCGACGGTCCGGCAGGCACGGCGCAGCGTCGATCCCGATCCCGTGGCCGCGGCCGCCCTGTGCGAACAGGCCGGCGCCGACGGCATCACCGCGCACCTTCGTGAGGATCGGCGTCACATACAGGACGACGACGTTCTCCGGCTGGCCGCAACTATCACAACCGTCCTCAATCTGGAGTGCGCCGCCACGGACGAGATGCTGGTGCTGGCCGAGCGGCTGCGCCCGTTTGCCGTGACACTGGTGCCGGAGCGTCGGGAGGAGGTCACGACCGAAGGAGGACTCGACGTGGTGCGCGGCGCCGCCGGGTTGCGTGAGGCGATCGAGCGGCTGAAACGTGTGGGGGTCAAGAGCAGTCTGTTCATCGATGCCGATGCGGACGCGGTCCGTCGCTCAGCCGATCTGGGAACGGACGCGATCGAATTGCACACCGGTCCCTATGCGCACGCCCCCAGCGATCCCCGGACCCTGTCCGCGCTGGCGTCGTGCGCGACGCTGGCCACGCAACTGGGCATGCGTGTCCACGCCGGTCACGGACTCTCGATGGCCAACGTGTACGCGGTGGCGGCCATCCCGGAGATCGAGGAGTTGAACATCGGACATGCGATCGTGGGGCGAGCGGTGTTTGTGGGACTGGCGGCGGCGGTGCGTGAAATCCGAAGCGAAATGGACCGGGCACGAGGAGGGGGACGGTGAGCGCACCACAGGCACTGATCGAGTTCTTTCAGAAGGAGGCGACCGAGTATCTCGACCGCCTCGACCAGCTTCTGGCTGGTGCGGAATCGGCAACTCCGGATGCCGCCGCGTTTCTGACACACGCCCGCGCGCTGCGCGGCAGTGCCACCATGACGCGCCTGGAAGGCCTGCCGGATCTCGCCTCGACCATCGAGCGCATTGCCACCGGGTTGCGCGACGGCGAACTGCGCTGGGACCAGCGGCTGCATTTCGCCGTTCATGGGGCGATGGTGGAGTTGCGCGCGCTCGTGCAACGGGCGAGCAACTGGGGCGAAGCCGAACACCGGCGGAGCCGCACTCAATCGGTCGCGCTGGCGGCTGTCGCCGCCGGATATCTCGCCACGGCCACGCCACCCGCGTCTCCGGCCAGCCAGGTGATTCCGATCTCCCGGTTTTTCCCCGAGGACGGTCTCCCGGCGATCCTGCAGCGCAATGCGGAACCGCCGATCACGTTGGCGCAGCGTTTTCGGAACGACATCGCGGCGGCGGCGGACGGCGTCGCGCGCGAAGCGCACGCCTTGGTGACCAGCGCGCCCGGCCCGTCGCAGTTGGCGCTCTCCGATGGACTGCGTCGTGCGCTCTTGGGCCTCAGCGACTGCGCCGAAAGTTATGGCGCCGCGAGCATCGCAGGATTGGCCACGAAGATGGCGCGCGCACCGCTGGCGAACAGCAGTGAACGTGCTGCGGTACAGGGCCTTGCTCACTTGCTGATGGATCGTGAACGCAGTGATCAGGAGCTTGCCGCGAAGGTCAAGGATGCCAGCATTGCCTGGGCCGGCGCGCCGCCGGTTGAAGCGCCGCAGATCGTTCCGATCGAATCGCTGCTCTATCGTGGACACTCGGCCGTCACACGCGCGAGAACGGTGCGGGATCAGCTCAAGGTGCACTGGAGCCGCGGCACACTCGCCGAACCGTCCGCCCATGCGTTGTTCGAGGAACTCAGCGATCTGCTGGATCTGGCGGGCACCACGTGAAGGTGGACTGGAAAAGCCTGCTCGGCTTTGGCCTGAGTGCGGTGCTGTTGTGGTGGACGTTGCGCGGTGTGTCACTGACCGAAGTCTGGAGTGTGCTGCGCGAGTCCAGCTGGTGGCTGTTTGCCGTCTGCACGGTGCTCGCCACCGCCATCTTCCCATTGCGTGCCCGTCGGTGGCGGACCATTCTCGAACCGGTGGCAGGAACGATTCCGTTTGGACCGCTGTGGCGCAGCACCGCGGTTGGCATGATGATGAACAACGTCTTTCCGCTGCGGGCCGGCGAGTTTGCGCGTGCCTTTGCGTTGACGCGTGAAGTGCCACGCGTGCCCATCACCACCGCGCTTGGTTCGCTGGCGGTGGATCGCATCTTCGATGCCGTGGTGTTGCTGGCACTCATGTTCGGCGCCATGCTCGATCCGCGGTTCCCCACGGGGGTTACGCTGGGCGGACAGACCATGTCCCAAGTGGCGTCGTACGGCATCACGTTTGTCGTGGCCCTGCTGGTGGTCTGCTACGTCGTGGTGTTGCAGCATGCGCGAGTGTTGGCGCTGGTCGCATGGGTGGCGCGTCGCGTCATGCCCAAACACGAAGCGACCCTGGTTCGGTTTGTCGAACACGGGGTGGGCGGACTGGCCGTCCTCAAAGATTCGCGCCGATTTCTCGCGGTCCTCTGGTGGGCAACCGCGCACTGGCTGACCCACGCAGCGGCGCTGTACGTCGGATTTCTCGCGGTCGGCATCGATGTGCCATTCACCGCCGCACTCTTTCTGCAGGGTGTGCTGGGTATTGGTGTGGCGATTCCCAGTTCCCCGGGATTCTTTGGCGTGTTTGAGTCGTTTGCGACCGTCGGACTTGGTGTCTACGGGGTGCCCAAGGATCTCGCGGTGAGTTGGGCCATCGGCTATCACCTGCTGTCGTTCATTCCGATCACGGTGTTCGGGGCCGTGTACTTCGCCCGACTCGGACTCAGCATCGGCGCCGTGAGCGGCGCGAAAGCGGAAGCGGCGCCGGCGTGACTACGACCCCGACGATGCGCGACGAACGTGCACACGCGAAGATCAATCTCGTGTTGCACATTCTCGCGCGTGAAGCGAACGGATATCACGGGATCGAAACACTGTTTCAGCGTTTGGCGCTGCATGATACGGTGCGCGTCGCGCTGAGCCGCGATCGCACGCTGCACTGCGATGGGCCCACGATGCCCGCCGGTGGTCTCGGCGCGCCGGAGTCGAACCTCGCCTGGCGTGCCGCCCAGCTATATGCCGAGGAGACGCGCTGGGATACCGGGTGGTCGATCACGATCGACAAGCACATTCCGGTTGGCGGCGGATTGGGTGGCGGCAGCGCCGATGCCGCCGCCGTCCTGCGTGCCCTCAACACCATGAGTCCCTCACCCGTCTCGCGTGAGCGCCTGCTGGAATTGGCCGGGACGCTTGGCGCCGACGTGCCGTTCATGCTGCTGGGGGTGTCTCGCGCATGGGCCTGGGGCCGAGGCGACCGGTTGCTGGTGTTGCCGCCGCTCACGCCGGCGTCGGTGGTGTTGTACACCTTCGCTGAAGGGGTGAACACCGGAGCGGCTTACGGCGCGTTCGCGGCGATGCGCGCCGCCAGTGGTGAGACCGTTCACGCGCGCCAGTATGCGGCGGATGCCTTTGACAGCTGGGAGCGGATCGCGGCGATCGCCGCCAACGACTTTGAATTGGTGGTGCCCGCCATGCACGCGGGTGTGCGCGAAACGCTCGCATCACTTCGGCGGGCCACCGCAACGGCACAGCAGACCACGCGTGGCACGATCGGCCTGATGAGTGGCAGCGGTGCCACCTGTTTTCTGTTGTCGCCGTCGGGCGCAGACCTCGCGGCGGAAACGGGGGCTTCGCTGTTGGTGACGTCGACCGCGTGAACAGGCGACCGATGGCGTCTCGCGGCGCGTCGCCAAATGGCGTATCGCCGATTGGCGTGTCGACGGTTGGCGTGCTGACGGCTGTGGCGGCGACTCTGCTGCTGACGGCACCCATGCTGCGCGCACAAGCGGATCCGGTGGTCAAGCAGGCACCGGTTCGCGAGGTGCCCGGTCCACCGTTGGCGCGCACCGGCAGCTTCAAGCGCTACACCGAATTCCCGTCGTCACTGATCTCGGCGCGCACCGTCGACGTGTGGCTGCCGCCGGGGTATGCCACCTCGCGCGATCGGTATCCGGTGCTGTACGTGCACGACGGGCAGAATGCGTTTGATCCGGCGACGTCGTTCGGCGGCATCGATTGGGGGATCGACGAAACGATGACCCGGCTGCTGGCGGAGGAACGCATTCGTCCAGCCATCGTGGTGGCGATTGCCAATTCGCCGCTGCGCTTTCAAGAGTACATGCCGCGCCGCGCACTGACGGCCGACAGCGTGTTGATGACTGGTGTGCCCGGTGTTGCACCGTTGCCCGGTCCGGTGATCTCCGATGCGTACCTCCGCTTCCTCAGTACCGAGCTCAAGCCGTTCATCGACCGGACCTTTCGCACCAAGCGCGAGCGGGAACACACGATGCTCATGGGCTCGAGCATGGGCGGCCTGATTTCGCTGTACGCCATCAGTGAACTGCCGGGGGTGTTTGGTGCCGCCGCATGTCTGTCGACACACTGGCCGGCGGGCGATGGCGCGACGCTCGCGTATCTCGCCACACACGTGCCCCGATCCGGCACACATCGACTGTACTTCGATCACGGCACGGCGACGCTTGACTCGCTCTACGGGCCGTATCAGGAGCAGGCGGATGCCATCCTCCGACGCGCCGGGTACCGCGACGGGCGCAATTTCAGCACGCGCCTCTTTGAGGGAGCCGAGCATTCCGAACGCGCGTGGCGCGTGCGCGTCGAACAGCCCCTAGTGTTTCTGCTCAAACGATAGGCCCAGCGGGTTTGCGGGCGATTCGTGACGGGTGCGTTCCGTCACAGATTGATGACCTGTGCTCGTTTTCTACCAATGTGTCCTCATCTCGGGGACAAGGGGCGACGACGCTCTAGGGACGCCACGATGTCGCCGATGTCGACGACACGACAATGCCGTCTGGCATCCGCTTCCCTGCCCTATTGTCCCAGTGTCCAAAGACCATTCGCCGACGCCACCGCGCGTCGCTCGTTCTGCCTCGCGCCGCGCGGTATTTGCCGCCGTCGGCGGTGTGACACTGCTCCTCGCGGTTGGCACGCGGGCCGTTTTTCTCTCGGACAACCGTCGATCGGCCGCGCCAGTCGATGCGGCATTGGATACGCCCTTGGATGCGCCATTGGATGCGCCACCGATCGCTCCACGGTCTGCGCCGCTTGTGACGCCGTCCGTCTCCAGCGTACGGCAGGCAACGCCTGATCGCACGGCGCCCGTTGCGAGTGGCCGCACGCGGCAGACTCGGGTGGCGCCTGCGACGGCGCTCCCATCATCGACGCCGTCCGCGCGCGCAGCGGCAGACGCAGACGCAGACGTCGCGGCGCAGCCGATCAGCCGTGGTGCGGGTGACGATGGTGGAGATTCCGCCGCGACGGTCGCCGTCGCCGACGCGCCCGCCGTGGCTGCGGCCCCTCGGCACCACCGGCGCCGCGCGCACGACGCTGGACTGGCGCGCGTTGCTGGCGCGTCCAGGGATCACGCTTGGCATCGAAGAAATCGCCGACGCCTCATCAGGCACCGCCGCGCTCGCCGATGCCCATGCGGTGCGCACCCACAGCAGCGTTGAACTGGCGCTCGATATGGATTCGCTGGCGGGCTGGTCGGGCTTGACGGTTTACGCGCAGTTCAAGTCCAAGAACGGACGCAACGGATCGGGCGCCGCGGCGTTCACGCAGAATTATTCGAATATCGATGCCGACGATTTTCAGTCGTTCGGCGAGGTGTTCGTGGAGCAGCGACTCCTGCGCGCTCGGCTGCGCATCAAGGCCGGGCGACTCGATTTCAATTCGGAGTTTGCGGGAACGGACAATGGCGGCGGTTTTCTGAACGCGTCGATGGGCTATTCGCCGAGTATCTGGGCAGCGCCCACATTCCCCTTGCCGACCTCCGGCGTGAACGTGTTCGTCGAACCGCGCGAGCATCTCACCATCGGTGTCGGGGTGTTCAACGGACTCGATGGCGCGCCTGCCGCGCCCAGCCGGTCTTCCCGGTTTGAAATTGCGCAAGCCAATCAGACGTGGACACTCGGGTCGTCCACCCTGCCGGGGCGCGTGGGGCTCGGCTACTTCCGGCATACCGGGCTCTTTCTCGCCACCAACGACGACGAGGAGACGGCGCCGCATCTCGACGGCACACACGGCTGGTACGGCACGGTCGATCAAACCCTGTGGCAGGGCGCGATGCGGTCCACGGGCGGCGACGCCGAGCCGACGCGTGCGTCGATTGGGGCCTTCGCTCAATTCGGGCACGGCGACGCGGGCGTGCAATCCGTGCACTCGCATCGAGGGGGCGGACTGACGTTTTCCGGACTCTCGTCGCGTCGTCCGGACGACATGATCGGCGTGGGACTCACCAGTGCGTCCTGGAACGGCGGTGGCGAATTCATCGGCGAGGTGTACTACCAACTGCCGGTCATCGCGCACCTTTCCGTGGTGGCCGACTGGCAACGGGTTCGTCGCCGCGAGGCCAGCGCAGCACAGTGGATTGGCAGCGTCTTCACCATGCGCACGATCGTTTCGTTCTGACCGACCGCGAGACGGCCTGATCTGTCGCTGACGGACGGGCCGTCCGCCGACTTGCCCCGGTTGCGGTTCTGCCTCTACTTGGAGTGTGAGGCACGCGGCGTACGGACTCTGAGTCGGAGCGATCCATGGCACCGTTGTTCAAGCGGCTGGCGTCGTTGTTTGCCGGCGATAGCACCCCACCGACGGCAGTCGAGCGATTTCAGATTCACGGCGTCCCCGTCGAGGTCGACAACACGCGACCCGACATCGCGACCGTTGACGTTGTGGAGCGCCTGAGCGACGCACTGGGGCTGATAGCGACCCACCAACCGTGGCGCCTGCGCCACCTGCAGCGCGACATCCAGTGCATTCGGGTGGAACGCTTCGCCTGTCGCGGCGCCTTTGTGCCGGGCGAACGGGTGATCATCACCGAACTCACGTTTCTCGCCCGCCGCGATATCTCCGCCGCACCGGTCGCGTCATCGATTGTGCACGAGGGCATTCATGCGCGCGTACACGCGATGGGCGTCCGACGGGACGGCTACCAGCTCGCACGCGAAGAGCGTCTGTGCCGTCGCGCGGAACTCGCCTTCGGTGAGGCACTTCCGGCCGCGCTTGGTGCGCCTGTGATCGAACGCGCGAGAGCCAGTCTCGCCCTCGACGATCAGGACGTCGCCCCGGTCGTGGACTGGAACGAGGCACAGCGGCGCCAACAGCAAGTGGACGCTTCGGCCAACGGCTCGTAGCGGTCACGAGCGCTGGGGGCGGCTGGCGGCGATTGGCGGCGATAACGACGAACTGCTTTGTCGCGGAGGCGCAGAGGCGCAGAGGCGTGCTGTCGGCCAGTGCGGAGCCATTCCCCACGTGCTTTTTGGGTAACCGCAACAACCTGTCCGTCACGAGCCCCTGCGCCTCTGCGTCTCTGCGCCTCTGCGATTAAGCAGGTGGCTGTTCGCGGCGCGCAGAGCACACCAGGAGCGTTGTGCCGTACCGCCGATCGAGCGGCTGACGGCGATGACGGCGATGACGAACTGCTTTGTCGCGGAGACGCAGAGGCGCAGAGGCGTGCTGTCGGCCAGTGCGGAGCCATTCCCCACGTGCTTTTTGGGTAACCGCAACAACCTGTCCGTCACGAGCCTCTGCGCCCCCTGCGTCTCTGCGATGAAGCAGTTGGCTGCTCGCCGTGCGCGCGGCTCACCGGGAGCGTTGTGCCGTGTCGGCAATCACACGGCTGCACGGCGACGGCGGTGATAGCGACGAACTGCTTTGTCGCGGAGACGCAGAGGCGCAGAGGCGTGCTGTCGGCCAGTGCGGAGCCATTCCCCACGTGCTTTTTGGGTAACCGCAACAACCTGTCCGTCACGAGCCCCTGCGCCTCTGCGTCTCTGCGCCTCTGCGATTAAGCAGGTGGCTGTTCGCGGCGCGCAGAGCACACCAGGAGCGTTGTGCCGTATCGCCGATCGAGCGGCTGACGGCGACGGCGGCGATGACGGCGATGACGAACTGCTTTGTCGCGGAGACGCAGAGGCGCAGAGGCGTGCTGTCGGCCGGTGCGGTGCCATTCCCCACGTTCCTTTTGGGGTAACCGCAACAACCTGTCCGTCACGAGCCTCTGCGCCTCTGCGCCTCTGCGGTGAAGCAGTTGGCTGTTCGCGGTGCGCGCGGATCACCTGGAGCGTTGTGCCGTGTCGGCTATCACACGGCTGACGGCGACGGCGGCGATAACGACGAACTGCTTTGTCGCAGAGACGCAGAGGCGCAGAGGCGTGCTGTCGGCCGGTGCGGTGCCATTCCCCACGTTCCTTTTTGGGGTAACCGCAACAACCTGTCCGTCACGAGCCTCTGCGCCCCCTGCGTCTCTGCGATGAAGAAGTTGGCTGTTCGCGGTGCGCGCGGATCACCTGGAGCGTTGTGCCGTGTCGGCTATCACACGGCTGACGGCGACGGCGGTGATAACGACGAACTGCTTTGTCGCGGAGACGCAGAGGCGCAGAGGCGTGCTGTCGGCCAGTGCGGAGCGTTCCCCAGGTGCTTTTTGAGGTAACCGCAACAACCTGTCCGTCACGAGCCTCTGCGCCTCTGCGCCTCTGCGACGAAGCGGTTAGCGGTTGGCCGTCGCCGGCTGGATCCGCGTGATCGGCGGCGATCGCGCGGCGCTCCTTCCATCGACAGACGATGGGAGTTGACATTCCCGTCGCCGGCGTACACTCTCCCATCGACTATCGATGGGAGGATGCGTTGTCCGCGAAAGACGCGCCGGCACTGCTGCCCGGCACACTCGATCTGCTGGTGCTCAAATCGCTCACAAGCGGGCGGCGCCATGGGTATGGTATCGCCGAGTATCTCGGCGAGCACTCCGATAGCGTCCTCCAGGTGGGTGAGAGCTCGCTCTATCCCGCGCTGCAGCGTCTGCTGCTCGATGGCTACGTCAAAGCGGAATGGGGTACCTCGGAGAACAATCGCCGAGCGCGCTTCTACACGCTGACCGCAGCCGGGCGTCGGCAGCTCACGGCGGAACGCGAAGGGTTTGAGCGGATGGTGCGGGCAATTCAGGCGGTCTTGTCGCATGCCTGACGATACGCAGCGTCTCTGGCGTCGGTTCAAGGTCTGGCTCCGCTGGCGACGGCACCATGCGGAGATCGCGGAAGAGATCGCCTACCACCGCGCACGCAAACAGGAAGCATTCGAAGCGCAGGGCATGTCGCCGGCCGATGCCGCGGCCGCTGCGCAGCGTGCCATGGGGAACAGCACCATGGTGCGCGAAGACGCGCGACGCGTCTGGTTGGCCGGCTGGTTGGAAAACTTGTGGCAGGACATGAGCTACGGCGCCCGGTCGATGCGACGACAGCCGCTCTTCAGCGCCGTGGCCATACTCGGTCTGACCGGTGGCCTTGGATTCGCGGCCGCGGCGTTCAGCGGATTCAATGCGTTTGCACTCCGCGGATGGAATGTCGACGCGCCGGAGCGCATGGTCACACTGTTTGCCGCGGTGCCCGGCGTGGTGCAGAGTCGCTTTGAAAGCGGCTTCTCGCTCGACCAGGTAGCGATGTTCGAGGCGCGTGCGCGTTCACTCGATGGTGTCATTGCATACGACCGCACGCGACCCGACGGCACGGGAAGTCTGACCGCGGCGCCCGTTCGCGCGGGGTACTTTGACGTCCTGGGCGTTCCACTCGCGCGAGGCCGGGCATTTACGGCGGACGAAGACCGCGTCGGTTCGCCGCAGCCGGTCATCGTGCTGAGTCATCACTACTGGACGACGGCGCTTGCCGCGTCCCCCAGCGTGCTCGGCACAGCCGTGCGCGTCAAGGGCGTGCCGTTCACGGTGATCGGTGTCGCCCCGCCCGAATTCAGGGGCACTGATTTTGTCGGCGTGGACGGGTGGATTCCCTTCACCGCGATGACCATCGTGCGCCCGAAAGACCGCCGCTCGACCACGGCGCTGTCGCACAGCGATCAGTGCTGCGTCAATGTTGCCGCGCGGCTGGCCCCCGGCGTGTCGATGGAGGCGGCAGCGAGTGAACTCTCCGCCCTGCTGGCGCAGTCCCGGCGACCCGGTATCGATACGGTCGAGAAACGCGTGGTGGTTCAACCCTTCACGCTGATCGGATCGGCCGGCGTGAATGTCACGCGCGAAGTGCTGCCGGTGTTTCTGCTGATCGGCGGCGGCGTGCTGGTGGTGCTGCTGCTGGCCTGCGCCAATGTCGCCAACCTGTTGCTGGCACGCGCCGCCTCGCGTGAACGCGAGATTCGCATTCGTCTGTCACTCGGCGCATCACGCGGGCGGCTGGTCCGCCAGTTGATGACCGAAAGTCTGATGTTAGCGCTGATCGCCGGCGTTCCCGCGCTGCTGATCGCGCGCTTTGTGCCGCCGCTCGTCATGCGCACCCTGACGACAGACCAGTTCGCACTCCCCTTCTCGACTGACGCCACGGTCGTGGGCTTCACGCTCGGGCTCGCGATGGTCAGCTGCCTGTTGTTCGGCCTGATGCCCGCGTTGCATGCCACTCGCACCCTGACCACGCAGCGACGTCGGCTGCCGCTGCGATCAGTGTTTCTCTCGGCGCAGGTGATCTTTTGTCTGGTGCTGTTGGTCTCGGCGGGGCTCTTTCTTCGGAAAATCGAGACCGAACGGATGACGGATCTCGGATTTGCGACCGCCGACGTCACCGAACTGACGGTCAGCATTCCAGCGAATGTCGATGAGGCCGCGCGCGGCGCACGATTGCAGTCTGACGTGGCGGAACTCGCGGCGTCGCTCGGTCTGCGCCAGGTCACGTTCCGGGATGACGGACCGTTTCGCACCGGGGCCCGACGTCTGCGCATGCCGGGTGCCACCGAATCCCGAACCGTCCTCGTGGTGCAGGCGACGCCGGAGTATTTCAAAACACTCGATATACCGCTGCTGACCGGACGCACCTTTGCCCCGCGTGCGAGTGCGCCTGCCGAAATCGTCGTCAACGCGATGCTCGCCGATTCGCTGGGCGGGGCCACGAAAGCCATTGGCGCGTCAGTGGTCATCGACAGCGTCATGCGCACGGTTGTCGGCGTGGCCCGCACCTCCCACGACATCGGCTTGGAACAGCTGCTCCCCGCGTATTACGAAGCGTTTGCATGGACATCCGCGCCCAAGGTGATTGTGCGTGGAAGCCCGGAGGGTGCACGACGTCTTGCGGCGGCGTTGATGGAGCGCGATCCGTCGCTGTTGGTGTCGATCAAGTCGTACGCGTGGTATGTGAATGACGCGCTGAGCACCTCGCGGTTTGCGGCCACGATCGCCGCCGCCATCGGCGCGCTGGCGCTGGTGCTCGCGTCGGTCGGCATGTTTGGCGTGTTCTCGTATTGGGTTCGGCAGCGCCAGCACGACATCGGTGTTCGTCTGGCACTGGGCGCCACGTCCGGACACGTCGTGCGCATGGTGCTGCGGGCCAGCGCGCGCGCGGTCGGATGGGGGCTGGTCATCGGCACCGCCGCAGCGCTGGGGGCGGCGCAGTTGCTGCGCCGGTCGCTTGGGGACCTCAGTCCGCTCGATCCGGCCGCGTACGGAACGGCCGTCCTGGTGCTGGTCGCGTCCGCCGCGCTGGCGACGCTGTGGCCGGCGTGGCGCGCGGTCAAGGTCGATCCGTTGGAGTCGCTGCGGGCGGACTGACCGGCGGCATGACCGAGTCGCGCCCTGCTCGCGCGGGGCGTAAACTTCGCGACATGATGCAACGTCGCGATTTTCTGCACGCTGGTGCGCACGCCGCGCTGGCAACCGTCGGCGCGTCCCGGCTGTCCGCCGCACCGTGGACGACACTCCTGCCGCACGAGGCACCGGACGGCGGCGGCGCCGCTGATCGGATGCAGTGGTGGCGTGAGGCACGGTTCGGCATGTTCGTGCACTGGGGGTTGTACGCGATCCTGGCTGGCGAATGGGGCGGGCGAACCGACTTCGGCGAGTGGATTCGCAACAACGCCAAAATTCCGCTCGATGAATACGACACGCTGCGTTCGCGCTGGCAGCCGGCGGCGTTCGATGCCGATGCCATGGCGCGCCTCGCGCGACGCGCGGGCATGCGGTATCTGGTCATCACCACGAAACACCACGACGGGTTTGCGCTGTGGCCGTCCAAACACGGCGATTTCAACGTGTCGCGCGCCGGCGATTCGCGCGACATCATGCGCGCCGTCGCTGACGCATGCCGGCGCCACGATGTGGTGCCGTGCTGGTATCACTCGATCATGGACTGGCACCATCCCGACTATCTGCCGCGTCGGGACTGGGAGTCGGGTCTCCGGCCGCAGTCCGGCGCACACTTTGCCCGGTACGTGCAGTTCCTCCACGATCAGGTGGAGGAGTTGCTCACGCAGTACGGGGACATCGGCGTGATGTGGTTTGACGGGGAGTGGGAAAGCACGTGGACGCAGGAGTTGGGCATCGCGCTCGCTGAGAAATGCCGGGCGCTGCAACCGCACGTCATCGTCAACAACCGGGTCGCCCCGAATCGGGCGGGCATGAACGACCCGAACATCGGCAAGATTGGTGACTTCGGGACACCCGAGCAGAACATTCCCGATCGCGGTCTTCCTGGTGTCGACTGGGAATCGTGCATCACCATGAACCGGAACTGGGGCTACAACCAAGCCGATCACGACTTCAAGTCGGTCCCGCAGTTGGTGTCCATGCTGATCGACACCGCCTCGAAGGGCGGCAATTTGCTGCTCAACATCGGTCCGATGGCCTCAGGTGCGATTCCACCAGAGAGTATCGATCGCCTGCAGGGACTGGCGCGGTGGATGGATGTGCACGGCGACGCCATTCATGCCACGAGCGCTTCACCGTTTGCATCCGCGCCATTCAAGGCCACGCAGTCACCGGGCGGCGACCGCATCAATGTCTTTCTGCCGTCGTGGCCCGGTACGCGTGATCTGCTGTTGCCCGGACTGACCACACTGCCGTCGCGCGTCACGCTCATGGGACGCTCCTCGCTCGATGTGCTGCCGGCGCGCCTGGTCGATACGGGTGCCGTGGTTACGCTGCCGACGGCGCCGGCCGATGCCGTTTGCAGTGTCGTGCGCGTGGAAGCGCGCGAACGTTTGCGCGTACGGTGATCCCACCCGCGCTGCTGGTCGGATTTCTCGGTGCCGGCAAGACCCGCCTTCTGACGCAGCTCTTGCCGGAATTGCATGCGCGAGGGTTGCGTCCGCGCGTGATCCTCAACGACTTCGCCAACGCCAGCATCGACGCTTCGCGCCTTGCCGAATTGGATGCGCTGGTCACGCCGCTCAACGGAGAGTGCGTCTGCTGCACGTCGCTCCGCGAGCTGATGGATGCGCTGCTGGCCGTGCAGGGTCGGCCGGGCGATGTCATGCTCATCGAGGCCAATGGCGCGACGGAGGCCGATGAGTTGCTTGGCGTGCTGACCATGGATCGACGGCTGGTGCAGTACACCCTGCCCCTCCAGCTCACGGTGCTCGATGTCTCCCGGTGGCAGAAGCGCTGGTTTCACAATGGACTCGAAGCGGCCCAGAGTCGCACGGCGACGCATCTGCATCTCAACTGGACCGACGGCCTGCGCGCCACCCGACTTGACGCCGCGACGCAGAGCATCCGGACGGTGAATCCGCGCGCGACGTTCACCGATCCCGCACAATTCGCCGAGGATCTCCTGACCATTTCCGTCGGCCACGCGGGAGACGCACAGCGCCCGGCCCCCGAGTCTGCCGCGCAATCGGTCGCTCGCGTGCGCACACACGCGGCGCACGAGCATCCCTTTGCCAGTGGCACTCTCGCCCTGCCCCCGCTGGTGGATCGAAGCCAGTTCACCGCGTTTGTCCGCGATCTGCCCAATGCCGTGGTGCGGGCCAAGGGGTTGGTGCGCTTTTCGGATGCGCCGGCGGCGATGTTCGTCTGGAACCGGATCGGCGGCCGCCGGCTGATGTCGCTCGATGCGTCGTCACCGCATGCAACCGCGCTGCCCGTTGCCCTGTTTATTGGCGTGGACCTGCCTATGGATGAGCTGCAGCGTCAGGTGGGCCAGCTCCACGAATGAGCCGGCGGCGCCAACCTCGCCCGGCATCGCGTTAGCGTTCGTTGGCCCCGTGCATCCAACCGTCCCACAGCGGCGTACTCATTCAGACCCTTGGATCGCGCGACACCGCCGCCACTCCGCCTCATTCCTCGACCTTGTGACTCCTTCGACCGCATCATCCACTCGTGCGCCGGTGCTGTTCCGGGCGGTGATCATCATGGCCGTGCTCGCCGCGCTTTTTGCGGGTGGGCGCGGGCTGGTCGCGCGCCTGCCGGGCTTCGCGGCCTACGTGGAGGGGCTTGGGGCTGTCGGGCCGGTGATCTTCATCCTCGGCTATGCACTCGCCGCCGTGGCGTTCATTCCAGGGTCGCTGCTGACACTCGCGGCCGGCGCCGTATTCGGCATCACCCGTGGCGTGGTGATCGTCTTTCTCGGCGCATCGCTCGGTTCGATTCTGTCCTTTCTGCTTGCACGCTACGTGGCGCGCTCAACCATCGAGCGCCGCCTTGCCGGCAACGCGCGCTTTGCCGCGATTGACGAGGCCATCGCTGCCCAGGGGCGCCGCATCGTGCTGCTGCTGCGTCTCTCCCCTGTCTTTCCTTTTTCGATTCTCAACTACGCCCTAGGGCTGACTCGCATTTCGTTGACTGACTATGCGATTGCGGGCATCGGCATGCTGCCTGGGACGTTTTTGTACGTTTACTACGGGAAACTCGCCGGCGATGTGGCCTCGATCGCTGGCGGCACCAGCGCGCCGAAAGACTCGGCGTATTATCTGCTGCTGGCGCTCGGTCTTGTCGCGACTGTGGTCGTGACCACCGTGGTGGCGCGCATCGCGCGCGCAGCGCTCCGCACGGCAACAAGCGGCGCGGCCGCATGAGCGACCGCGCAGAAGTGACCGCGCATGCGACGGATCAAGAGCGTGCGCGCATGACGCACGACGCACGACGCCGCGCAGCCGTGGCGCCGTCGACGTGGGTGAACCCGACGCCGACTGGACGCTACCATCTTGTAGTGATTGGCGCGGGCACGGCTGGTTTGGTTGCGGCTGCGGGGGCCGCGGGCCTGGGTGCCCGCGTGGCGCTCATCGAACGGCATGAGATGGGAGGCGACTGCCTCAATGTCGGCTGCGTGCCGAGCAAGGGCGTCATTGCCGCGGCACGGCAGTGGAGCGCCGCGCGACGCGCCGCACAGGACTTTTCCGGCCCTCGTGCGGCTGGCGACGGAGACTTCGGCGCCGTCATGGATCGTATGCGTCGCCTGCGGGCCGATATCGCACCGATCGACGGTGCCGAACGGTTTCGCGGTCTGGGTGTGGACGTGTTTTTTGGCTCGGCGTCGTTTACCGGACCGGATGAGATCTCGGTGGGAGCGCAGCGTCTGCGTTTTCGTCGCGCGGTGATCGCCACGGGCGCCCGCGCGTCGGCACCGGCGATACCGGGACTTTCCGACGTGCCGTTCCTGACCAACGAAACCCTCTTCGACCTGACGGAGCGCCCGACGCATTTGATCGTACTCGGCGGCGGGCCGGTGGGCTGCGAGATGGCGCAGGCGTTTGCACAACTCGGGACGCCGGTCACGCTGATCGAGCGCGGAGAGCGTCTCCTGCCTCGTGATGACGCTGATGCGGCGGCCGTGGTGGCACACGCACTCACACGCGATGGTGTGACGCTGGCGATGCGATCGGCGGTCGCACGTATCGAGTCCGTCGGCAGTGGGGTGTCCGTCCACCTCGAAAGCAGCGGACAGGCGCGTGCGATCACGGGCAGTCATCTGCTGGTCGCGATGGGACGCGCGCCGAATGTGGAAGGGCTGCACCTCGACCGCGCGGGCATCGCATTCACGTCGGCTGGCGTCACGGTTGATGATCGCCTTCGCACCACGAACCACCGGGTGTTTGCCTGTGGTGACATCTGTTCGCCGCTCAAGTTCACGCACGCGGCCGATTTCCAGGCGCGCACCGTTATTCAGAACGCACTGTTCTTTGGCCGGAAGTCATCCGGGTCGCTGGTGATTCCGTGGGCCACGTATACATCGCCGGAAGTGGCGCAGGTGGGCCACACGGCGGAGTCCGCGCGCGCCGCTGGTGTGGCAATCGACAGCTTCACCGTACCGATGACCGACGTGGATCGCGCGATACTCGACGGCGACACGGAGGGGTTTGTGCGCGTGCATGTGAAAGCCGGCAGCGATCAGATTGTCGGCGCCACGGTCGTCGCGTCGCACGCCGGCGATGTGCTGGCTGAGCTGACCCTGTGTATGACCAACGGCCTCGGCCTTGGCGCGATCGGCGCGACCATTCACCCGTATCCCACGCAGGGGGACGCAGTTCGTCGATGCGCCGATGCGTGGCGCAAGACCAAACTCACGCCGATGGTACGGTCGCTCTTTGCGACCTGGTTCCGTTG
>JAGNMU010000403.1 GCA_017991005.1 Gemmatimonadaceae bacterium
CGCCACGGCGTCGCGTCATCACCCTCGCCCGCCACTCGCAACAGTCCGCGCCGCTGCTCGATGCGCCACTGCTCGCCGCCCGTGCCTCGCACGAGTGCCTGTCGACCGCCCTGCTCATCAATACGAAACCGGGCGGTCGCCGACAGCGGCGCCGCGTCGACGGTGCTGCTGAGCGCAATGCGGGCCATCCGGTCAATACCGTCGAGCCGCCCAAACAGCGCACCGCTGCTGTCAGCCACGACGCCGCGCGCCGCACTGGTTACCAGTCGACGACGCGGTGCACAGGCCACGCCAGTCACCAGACCCGCGGCCATGACCCCGATCACCCCGAGCGCGGTGCGACGCTCCATTGGCGCGTGCTCTGCGCGCGTCTCAGGGTCTTTCATGCGTGTCAGTCGCGCCCAGCCACGGCGGCGCCCAGTGCGCGGTCGAGGCGGTCGAGCGTTTCATCGATTTCACGGTCGCCATGCGCGGCGGACATGAACGCGGCTTCAAATGGCGACGGGGCCAGCGACACGCCACGACGGCGCGCGGCGTGGAAGAACCGTTTGAACAGGGCCGTATCGGACTGTTTGGCGTTGTCGAAGTTGTGAACCTCGCCGTCGCGGAAGAAGAAGCCCCACATCGACCCGGCGCTGCCGGCGGTGAACGGCACGCCACGACGCGCGGCGACGTTGCGAAGGCCCTGCACCAACTGTTCGGTGCGTGCCGCAATGCCGTCGTGCACGTCGCGCGTCAGTGCGTCGAGCGTGGCAATCCCTGCCGCCATGGCCAACGGATTGCCCGACAGCGTGCCCGCCTGATACACGGGACCACTTGGCGCAATGCGCTGCATGTACTCGCGCTTGCCGCCGTATACGGCCACGGGCAGACCGCCCCCGATCACCTTGCCGAGCGCGGTGAGATCGGGGACAACATCGAAGCGCTCGCGCGCTCCGCCGAAAGCGATACGGAATCCGGTCATGACTTCGTCAAAGACGAGCAATGCCCCGGTTTCGTCAGCGATCCGGCGCAGCCCCGGAATGAAGTCGGCCGTGGGTTGAATGAATCCACCGTTGCCCACGATCGGCTCGAGCATGATGGCCGCCAGCGGAACGCTGCGCGCGATCCGCTCCACTTCCTCGAGATCGTTGTAGCGAGCCGTCAGCGTGAGTTTGGCCAATGACTCCGGCACGCCGGGCGAATCCGGCAGGCCCAGCGTCGCCACACCCGAACCAGCGCGCACGAGAAAACCGTCGGCGTGGCCGTGGTAGCAGCCTTCAAACTTGAGAAGGTGTTCGCGTCCCGTGACGGCGCGCGCCAGCCGCGCAATGGTCATCGCCGCTTCGGTCCCGCGCGACGTGAAGCGCATCATCTCCACGTGTGGCATGCGCGCCGTGATCCGGTCCGCCAGCTCGACTTCGAGACCGGTGGGCATGCCGAAGCTGGTGCCGTTCTGCATGGTGCGGCTGACGGCATCCAGCACCGTTTTCGGAGCGTGCCCCAGAATCAGCGGGCCCCACGACAGGATGTAGTCGATGTACTCGTTGCCATCGGCGTCCCACACGCGTGCTCCCTCGCCGCGTGCCGCGACAAACGGCTCACCACCAACACCGCCGAAGGCCCGCACCGGCGAGTTCACCCCGCCCGGAAAACGGGCGCGCGCCCGTTCCATGATCTCGGCCGACCGCGCGGTCGACCCCGTGGTGAGGATGTCGTTCGACTGCGCCGAATCGGTCGAGATACCGGTCATCGTCCGTAGCTCCCTACGCTGGAAGTCGTTGTGGCTATCGGCAACGTGCGCGAGGCACGCCGGGCCGCTGGGTGCGGCGCGTCGGCAAGCTGCAACCACGTTGCGCGGAAATCGTAATCGTCCACCACCTGCTCGATGCGCACATCGACAAACGAGCCGATCGGCGCCTCGCCCGTGAGGTGCACCACCCCGTCGATATCATCGGCCTGCCACGGGGCGCGCGCGATCAACTGGCCCGGCGCGTCACCCGCGCGATCCACGAGCACGCGCGTCTCGCGTCCAAGAAAACGTTCGTACCGCTCGCCGGTGATCGCGCGTTGCAACTCCTCGATGCGTTCCTTGCGCTCACGCTTCACCGACTCGTCGACATCATCGTCCAGGTCGTAGGCTTTGGTGCCTTCCTGCGGCGAGTAGGTAAAGCAGCCGACGCGGTCGAACTGCATCTCCTCGAGAAACTCGCACAGCTCCTGAAAGTCCGCTTCGGTCTCGCCAGGAAACCCGACGATGACCGTGGTGCGCACCGCCAGATCGGGCACGACGTCGCGATAACGGGCCAGGCGTTCACGAATCGTCTTCTGCCGCTCGGGACGGCGCATGCGCGCCAGCACCGCGTCGGCCCCGTGCTGCATGGGCGTGTCGAGATAGCGCACGATGCGCGGATTCGCGGCGATCACTTCCAGCAACCGCGGTGTAATGCCGGCGCTGTAGAGATAGAGATTGCGAATCCAGGGAATGTCCGTCTCACGCACGAGCGATTCGAGCAGATCGGGGAGCGTGAAGCCATCGCGGCGGTCGCGGCCGTAGTGCGCCAAATCCTGCGCCACAAGATTGAGTTCACGGGCGCCCTGCAGTTCCAGCAACTGGGCTTCACGCACCAGATCGTCGAGCGCGAACGAGCGGTGTTTGCCGCGCATGAGCGGAATGGCACAGAACGCGCAGCCGTGGTCGCATCCTTCGCTCACCTTGAGATAGCGCACGTGCGCGGACTCGCCGCCAAACACACGCACTCCCGGATGCTCCAGCATCGCGCCGCCAATGAGGCCGCGTTCGATCAGCTCCGGCACCAGCCGATCGGTTTCGGACGTGCCGAGAAACACATCGACCTCGGGGAGCGCCTCGACGAGTTCGTCCTTGTGGCGCTCGATCATGCACCCGATGGCAAAGACAGCACGGCAGGTGCCGTCATCCTTGAGGCGCGTCGCCTCGAGGATCGCATCGATGGATTCCTTCTTGGCGGCGTCGATGAACCCGCAGGTGTTGACCACCACGACTTCCGCGTCACGGAGATCAGTGACCGCTTCGGCCCCGTGCGCGACGAGGTCGGCCAGGTACCGCTCGGAGTCAACCGTATTCTTGTCGCACCCGAGGGTGATCAAACCAAACTTGAGCATCCGCGAAAGCTAGGCGAGCCCGCCGCCGGGAAACAGCCTGAGCGGTACTCGACGCGTGCGAAAGTTCAGCGGAAATTGCCGAACTGCAGCTCGACCCCGAAGTCGCCTTTGCGGAGCACCGCAATCGCGTCCTGCAGGGCGTCCTTGTCGGGGCTGGTGACCCGCACCTGGTCGCCCTGAATCGAGGCCTGCACCTTTTTGAGCTTGGCTTCCTTGATGGTGGCGGAGACCTTTTTGGCCGTGTCGCTGTCGAGCGCCATCTTGAGCTTGATTTCGCGCCGCAATACGTCGCCACCGCCCGGTTTCACGTCACCGATGTCGAGGTTCTTCACCGGCACGCCGCGTTTGATCAGCTTGGCCTGCAACATGTCGAACAGTGCTTCCATGCGCATGTCGCTGTCCGTGGCCAACTGCACCAGACTGTCGGCGCGCTTGAACTCGATGGTCGCGAGCGCACCCTTGAAGTCAAACCGCTGCGCCACTTCTTTCTGCGCTTGATTGACGGCGTTGTCGACTTCCTGCAGGTCAACGCTGGTGGTGACGTCGAAAGAGTATGTAGAAGCCATTAGCCGAGAAAGCTTTCCAGCGCCTTTGAGCGCGACACGTGACGGAGGCGCGAAAGCGCCTTTTCCTTGATCTGCCGCACGCGCTCGCGTGTGATGCCAAGCAACGCGCCGATCTCTTCCAGCGTCATTGGTTCGGAGCCGTCGATGCCGAAGTAGAGCCGCAGAATCTTCGACTCGCGTTCCTTGAGGCTGCAGAGCGAGTCTTCAATGGCTTCGGTCAGCGCCTTTTCAAACGTCTGTTCGTCGGGCGTCGGATTGACCGTGTCGGCGAGATAGTCCAGCAGGCGATTGTCTTCGCCCGGCGTCAGCGGCGCATCGAGCGACAAATGCACCTGCGAGATGGACATCGTCTTGGCGACTTCTTCCTCGGTGATATCCATGCCATCGGCGATCTCGGCGTGTGTCGCCTCGCGGCCCAGCTCCTGCAACAGGGCATTGGCGCGTTTGCCTATGCGATGCAGCGTGCCCGCACGATTGAGCGGCACGCGGACGATGCGTGACTGTTCGGCCAGCGCCTGCAGAATCGCCTGACGAATCCACCACACCGCGTACGAGATGAACTTGATCCCTTTCGTCTCGTCGAATTTGTGGGCGGCGCGAATGAGACCGAGATTGCCCTCGTTGATCAGGTCGGAGAGCGACACGCCCTGATTCTGGTACTTCTTGGCGACCGATACGACAAAGCGCAGGTTGGAGCGCACCAACTTGTCGAGTGCTTCCTGAT
>JAGNMU010000404.1 GCA_017991005.1 Gemmatimonadaceae bacterium
CGCGTCCCGTCCCCAATTCTCACCGCGCACTGCGGTTTTTATTACCACAATCGCTTACAGTTGATCATTGGAACGAATTCAATTGACGCCGCGCTGACATCATCAGTCTATTGTCGGACGATCAGGGTAAGATGCATGGTCGCCGCTGCACGTCTCGCTATGTCGGAGTGTTCATGCGCGCTGCGCATTCGGTTCGTCCCAGGAAACGTGCATGGAAAACACTACGCCGGTCGCTGGCGCAGTGTCTGCACGGGCTCGAACATCAGGAATTCCTGATCATCTCGCATCGGGGCAGTAACCGGTTTGTGCAGTTCGCCTCAAACGGCAACGGTGATCTGCGCATGGAAGCGACGGCCAACGTGTTCATCGAGCCGGCGCGCTACGTACTCACCGTCGATGACTTCGCGCACATGGAACGCCTGGGCTGGAATCGGGCGCCGCGCCTGTCCAACGAGCCCAGCGCCGAAGAACGCGTGGATCGCGACCTCGGCCTCGTCGCCGACGAATCACCAAACTTCTTCGTCGACACGATGGGTGCGTCGTCGTGGAAGCAGGTCGCGCGCCGCGCCATTCGCACGCTGCGAAATGTCTACGGTATCAAACACCCGCGCCAACTCGAGTACTCGGCGTTTCATCCCAACGGCACCACCCTGCGTTTCCCCACACTGGGCCTCCTCTGGCGCGATGCCATGGAATCGCAGCGCCACCCCGATGCTGAAGATCGCGCGCAGATGTGGCTGGATGGCGTTGATGATGACGGGGATGACGATCTGCCGTTTGCGGGGTAGGCAGGATCTGCGAGAGTAGCTGGCAATAAAGTAGTCATATGACTACTTTATTGCGTATGCCAACTTCCCCACTTCCCCCGCCAATTCACGAACCGCTCGGCGTGGTTCTTGGTACCCGGGCAAAGGTGAATCTGCTGCGCGTGCTCACGGCGGAGAGCGCCCCACTGTCGCAGCGTGAACTGGCGCGCCGTGCTGGCGTGACGCTGCGGAGCGCGCAGGCGGCGCTCGCCGAACTGTATGCGGTCGGGATCGTGCTACGGATTGAGGGCGGGCGCGATCATCTCAGTCACCTCAACACTCGACATGTGCTGGCGACGTCGCTGATTGGGTTGTTCAGCGCCGAAGCCGAGACCGCGCGCCAGCTTCGCCAGGCGATCGCGCGCGCGGCTTCTGGCGACAAGGACCCGCCGCTTGGTCTCTATCTGTTTGGAAGCGTGGCGCGTGGAGAGGAGACGCTGACGAGTGACGTGGACATTCTGCTCATCGCGCGCGACGTCGCGCACCGCGAGGTGTTGATGGATCGAACGCTGTCGGCGGTGGATCCGCTTCGCGCCACATACGGCGCATCGGTGGCACCGATCGCGTACACCGTTCGCGAGGCACGGCGCGGTTGGAACGAACACGCCGCTCCGTGGCCTGAGCTGGCGCGTGATGTGGTCACCATCGTCGGTCCGCCGCTCGGCGATTTGCTGAAGTGATGGCGAGAACGGATCGCGCGAAACGGACGGATCCGGCGCGCGCAGATGGCTACGCCGAGGTGGGGCGTCGTCTGCTGCATGCGGCCCGTGCCATCACCGAACAGGGCGACGCGCGCCACGCGAGCGCATTGGCTATCCTGGCCGTGCACAGTGTCATTGCCTTTGCCGACGCAGTGACGATTCACTCAGGCGGCAAACGCTCCACCAGCGCTGATCACGCGGCGATCCTCGCGCTCTTGCGTGACACGCTGGGGAATCGCTTGGCCGAGCGAACGGCGAAGGACATTCAACGGGTGATCGCGGAGAAGGATCGGTTCGAGTATCAGGGGTATGTCGCGGATCTGACGGAGGCGCGGTCGTTGCTGGACCGCGCGGAGCGGGTGGGCGCGTGGTGTGAGGGTTGGTTGAGTGGGACTGCCCGGCTGGACGCATAAACTATCGCGAGGCATGTTTTCGACATGGAAAAGCGCGTCAACATTTCGACATTGAAGGCGCAACTCAGCGTACACCTGCGCGACACACGAGCCGGCCAATCGCTGACGATCTGCGACGGAGACACCCCGATTGCGCGGCTCGTTCCGTATCACACGGAACTTGATGCGCTACAGATCCGCATGCCGACACGCGCGCTCGCCGCCGTGCGGCTGCCCAAGCCGCTGCGTCGTGACATCGGCAGCGGCGCGGTCCTATTGGAGCTTCGTCAGTGGCCGCGGTAGTCGACCGCGGGCCGCCGTGATCGCCGCTGCACAAATACCAGCGCCGCAAGCCCACCGGCCAAAAGCACTACAGTCGACGGCTCGGGCACGACACTCGGGGTGACGTTCTTCACGTCTATGGTGAGCCCGCCCGTATTGTCCCAGTAGCAGCAGTCCGGGATCACCAGGTGCAGCGTGGTCGGCGTCGCGATGTCGAGTTCGAAGGGGGCGAACACTTGGGCGAAGGCGAGCGCCGGCGTGGCGTAGAAGTCACTTACGTGAGTTGGTGTATACGTCTCGCGCTCACTACCGTCCCACCCATACTTCGTCAACGGTCCGCCGTTGATGGTGTAGTAGAAAACGGTGTGGAAGCCGGTGTGGCAGTTCGCACCGGCGCCGTCGCAGCTGGAGACGTAGTTCCACGGCGACCATCCCCCATTGCTTACGCCAATGGTCCATTTGCCGGTCAACAACTGAATATCAATGCCGTTGTTGGCGTTGCCAGCATCGAGATAGTAGCTGCCAGCCTGCGCCTGCACCGCCACTGGCGCCGCGGCGCCAAAGGCGGCGACCGAAAGCAGCACCCGTACCGCACTCCGAATGGAAAACATTGTCGAGGACTTCCCGTGTGAAAAGCCAAACTGCGAAAACGCGCGCGGACCCGAGCAACGGCAGCCCACTACGCCGCGATGAACACGCTGCAAGCTGCATAGGCAGCGTCAATCACCCGTCTCCCAGAGCAGAAAAGCACTCCCGGGGCAGTGCCAGCGCGTGAACCCTGTGGAGCAGATCAGCGACTAGCGCTCCCCCAGCCGCGCCCCCAACCCACTCATCCGCCCCGTCCCACGCTCCACCGCCGCGGCAATCGCGGCGCCTCCACCCGCAATCGTCACACTCCGCCTGGCGCGCGTGACCGCCGTATACAGCAGCTCGCGGTTCATCACGCGGCTGTCGTAGTCGGGCACCACCACCAGCACACTGTCGAACTCCGACCCCTGCGACTTGTGCACGGTCATCGCCCACGCGGTTTCGACGGCGGGGAGACGGACGGGGGAGATGGCGCGGATGGTGCCATTGGCGCCGCGAAAATAGACGGCGAGTTGACCGGCCTCGCGCCACACGACACCGACATCACCGTTGAACACGCCGGTGGCATAGTCGTTGGCGGTGACGAGCACGGGACGGCCGTGATACCAGGTGTCGGTGACACTCACGCCGCGACGTGCGATCCAGCGCTCCACCGCCGCGTTGATGCCGTTCACACCCACTCGGCCGTCACGCTCGGGCGCCAGAATGCGAAAGCCGTCGAGGGCGGTGAGCAACCCCGCGGGTGACGTGGCGGCCAGACACGCTTCGAGATGCGGCACCATGGGTTCGAGCAATGCATCGGTAGACGCCGCCGTGGGTCGCAGCCGAATGTCGGGCGTGTCGGGATTGGTGCACGCGGCATACACGGCGTTGGCGTCACCGGCGAGAACGGCGTTGGCCAACACACCAATGCCGGGCTGCTGCTCAAAGCGCCAGCTCCGGCTGAGTAGCGTGACGGCATCACGCAGCGGTGTGCCCTTGGGCTCTGCCAACGCGGCACGACACAACGCTCCCAGCACATCGCCGGCATCGACACTGGCCAACTGCCGATGATCACCCACCAGCATCAGTCGCGCACCAGGTTTGAGCGCGCGTAACACGGCATCGAGCAGCAGTACATCCACCATACTCGTTTCGTCGATGATGACGAGATCATCTTCAAGCGGATCGATGGCATTGCGGCGATACCGATCGTTGCCGGGGCTGTAGCCGAGCAGACGGTGCAGGGTGCGGGCTTCGGTGGGGGCGGGGGCGAAGAGATCACTCTGCGCGGCGCCCTTTGTGGCCTTGGACGCCTCGCGTGAGACCTCGGCGAAGCGGAGTCCGATCGACTCGGTAAGACGCGCGGCGGCTTTGCCCGTTGGGGCGGCCAGCGCGACGCGCAATCCAGGCTGACTGGCGCGCAGCTCGACCAGTTTACGCGCCACGAACGTCGTCTTACCGGTACCGGGACCACCAGTGACAATCGACAAACCGGCGATGCCGGCGACCGCTGGCATCGCGGCAAGTTCAAGCACACGCGCCGCGATGCGAGCTTCGGCGTCGAAGTACCGTTTGAACTGCAGCAGATCGTCGCGCAACACGAGCGGCGATGATGCCTCACCATCACCCACCAGCGCGGATG
>JAGNMU010000405.1 GCA_017991005.1 Gemmatimonadaceae bacterium
CGTCATCGCCGACGAAGAGACCATCAAGAATCTTGATCAATACAAGGGCTACCTCAGCGAACTCGCCGACCCGCGCAAGACGCCGGAGTCGCGTGCCAAACAGCTGTTCGGCATCGCCAAGCCCGTGTACTACCTCACCAGCGGCATGCACTCCACCGAGACGGGCGGACCCGAGATGCTGATGGAGCTCTCGTATCGCCTGGTGGTGGAAGAAACGCCACTCGTGCAAAGCATTCGCAAGAATGTGCTGACGCTCATCACGCCGGTTATCGAAGTGGACGGCCGCGAGAAGATCGTCGACGGCGTCTGCTACCGTCAGAAGACAGGGCTCAATCTGCCCACGCCGTACTGGGGCAAATACGTCGCGCACGACAACAACCGCGACGGCATGGGGCAGTATCTCAAGCTGACGCAGAACGTGCGCAAGCTCGCCAACGACTGGCACCCCACGATCCTGCACGATCTGCACGAAGCGGCCACGTTGCTGTACGTATCCACCGGCACCGGCCCGTACAACGAACAGCTCGACCCTATCACCATCAACGAATGGTGGTACATGGCCGAGAACGACGTGATGGAAATGACGAAGCGTGGCGTTCCGGGTGTGTGGACGTACGGCTTCTATGATGGCTGGGTCCCGAACTACATGTTCTTCCTGGTGCACTCGCACAACGCCATCGGCCGCTTTTATGAAGTGCAGAGCTACGGCTCGGGGTGCAACGGCGTGGCGATGGGCGGTGCACGTGGTGGCGGCGCGCCGCCGGCCGCGGCCGGCGCTGCGGGCGCAGCACCGGCTGGTGGTGCGCCGGGAGCTGGTGGCCGTGGTGGTCGTGGCGGCGGTGCTGCCGCACCCGCGGCGGACACGTCACTCACCATGATCCTTGGCGGCACCAACTACAATCAGAGCCGCGAGTGGTTCCGTCCGAATCCCACACCGAATGACATTCGGTGGGGTCCGCGCGCCAACACGAATATCCAGCAGTCGGCCGTGCTCTATGCACTCTGGAACACCGGCAAGGAACGCGAACGCTTCCTCGAGAACTACTGGATCAAGAACAAGAATGCGATCAAGAAGGGAACGATGGGCCCCACCAAGGGCTGGGTGATTCCCGCATCACAGCACGCCAAGGCTAACGCCGCAGAAGCCGTCAACGAGCTGATTGATCAGGGCCTCGAATTCCACGTGGCCAACAGCGACATGAAGGTCGGCACGCTCGACGTGAAGAAGGGCGACTGGATCATCCGCGGCGATCAGCCGCTGCGCACGATCGCCGACATGTACTTCTCGATTCAGAACTACCCGACCACCAATCCGTCGCCGTACGACGACACGGGTTGGACGTATCAGATGATGCGCAACATCATCCTGCATGAGATCAAGGACCCGGCGCTGCTCACCGCGTCGATGACGCCCGTCACCTCGCACGTCACCGCCGCCGGCGGCATCGCGGGCAACGGTGCGACGGTCATCGTCGAACACACTGGTGACAACAACATGGTCGCGCTGCGCTATCGCCTGGCCGCCATGAAGATGTCGGCTGCCGAAGCGCCATTCGAAGCGGCTGGCCACAAGTTTGGCGCGGGCTCGTTCATCATCGCCAAGGCCAACCGTGCACAACTCGAACCGGTGCTCAAGGAACTCGGCCTCTCGGCGTGGGCCGTTGATGCGGCACCGACCGTCAAGTCGCACGACCTCGACATTCCGCGTATCGGTTACATCCATAGCTGGAGCAATACGCAGGACGAAGGGTGGGTGCGTGCGGCGCTCGACTACTACAAGATTCCGTACAACTACTTCGGCGAAAACTCGGTGCGCAAAATGGGATCGTTGCGCGCCAAGTTTGATGTGATCATGTGGCCACATGGCGGCGCCGTTGGACAAGCGGCACCCACCAGCGGTGCGCCGATCCCGTACCAGCGCACGGCCGAGTACCAGGCCATCGGCTATCCCGATTCCACCGCAGATACACGCGGCGGACTGGGTGAAGATGGTCTCAAGATGCTGTACGAGTTTGTGCAGCAGGGCGGGACGCTCATCACCGAGGGCGGTACGGCGGCCATCTTCCCGACGTACAACCTCACGCCGGGACTCCGGCCGACCGCGGCACCGGGACTCGTCAATCGCGGCACCATTCTGCGCGGCGTGGTCACCGATATGACCAGCCCGATCGCCTACGGATTCAACGTCAATCAGCTGCCCGTCTACTTCAGTGGCGGCACGTTGCTTGATGCCGGTGTGCCGCAGACCCCGAACGCCGCGCCCATCAGCAAAACCGATGTGCTGCGACCAGGCAGTTCGGCGGCGCTCGCCGGCACGGCGATCGGCGGCGGTGGTGGCGGCGGATTTGGCGGCGCGGGCGGCGTTTACCAGAACACGCAGCCGATGGCCACGTGGGTCGAACACTCGGTGTGGGATCCGATGCAGCAGTGGCCCACGGCCAGTTCAGCGGCGGCTCCGTCATTTGAAGGCTTTGGCGGCCGCGGCGGTGGCGGTGGCGCGCAGGCACCCGCGTCGAGGACGCTGGAAGACATGAAACCGCGCGTCGTGATGTCGTGGCCGGGCAGTGCGCGTGACATGCTGCTCTCAGGGGTGCTGCAAGGCGGGGAGAACCTCTCCAACCGCCCGAACGTCATCGATGCACCCATCGGCAAGGGCCACGTGGTGATGTTCACCATCCGCCCGTTCTGGCGCTGGCAGACGCAGGGCACGTTCATCATGGGCTTCAACTCCATTCTGAACTGGAACGACCTGAGCGCGACCGGCAAGTAGTCCGCCATTACCGATGGACAAAACGGGGGTCGCGAATGCGGCCCCCGTTTCTCGTTCCGGCCGACGGGGTGCGCGTGGCCTTAAAGAGTCAGAACCGCTCCGGCCTGCGATGCACGTGCGCATGCGAATGCACATGCGCATCGTCGCCAAACCACGACTCTCCTTCCCAGGCGCTGCCGCCACTGCTCCCACCACCGGACGCCAGGCGGGTCAGGTCGTTCACTTTGTACAGGCGCCCGCCGCGAATCACCGTTTCGAGCTTGGCCAGATCTCCGATACGGTCCACGGGCGAGCCGTTGACGATCAGCACGTCCGCGAGTTTGCCGACCTGCAGACTGCCGGCATTCTTGTCGTCTTTCATGAATCGCGCCGATTCAATTGTGGCCATCTGCAGAATCTTCGCGCGTGGAATGCCCGCGAGCTCGTACATCTCGAGTTCGCGGCGATAGGTGACACCGCTGGCATTGTCGGTGCCGGCAACCATCGGCACACCGGCCGCATAGAGCTTGCGAATGAGATGCATGTACGCCGAGTCGGCCTTCTGCTGGTCGGTCGAGCCACCGGCACCCACCAGCGCCCCGCCACCCCCAATCCACAAGTTGAACGTGCCGTCCACCACGGTGCGATGATCGCGCAAGAAGGCGATCAGCGCGGTCATCTGCGGCGAATTGACGTTGATGGTCGGCGCCACGGCGGTTGCGACCTGCGAATACGCGCGCATCTGCGGAAGATACAGCGAGTCGGGAAACTCGTTGGAGAAGAAGAACGCCGCGTGCTGCACTTCGTCGTAGCCGAGGGCGATGGCCGCCTGCATGCTCATGCCGCGTGGAATGTGGCCGCTGAGCAACATGCCGCGCTTGTGTGCTTCGGCGGCAATCACAGGGACAAGATCCGGGTGCAGCACGTTGTACAACTTGATCTGCTTGTAGCCCAGCGAGTCGTAGCGGGCCACCCACGCGCGCGCCTGCGCTTCGGTACTCACCACCACTTCAGTTGGCCCGGCCCATACCAGCGGCCCTTCCATGAAGCCGGCAAGGATTATCCGTGGCGCGGCGAGCTTGCCTGCCCGCTCGCGATCACGGATTGACACCGCGACATCGATATCCGACGCCAAATCGCGCGCCGTGGTGAGTCCCTGCGCAAGTTGCGTGAGGCCGAGCGTTCCCTGACTGTTCACCTGCAGGTGCGTGTGCATCTCCCACAACCCCGGCATGACGGTCTTGCCCGTTGCATCGATCACCGTCGCACCAGCCGGTGTCGCTACCGTTTGCGCGGCGCCCACCGCAGCGATGCGATCGTTGCGAATGACCACCGTCTGATTGGGCACCAGCACACCGCGTTCGCTGTCAAACAGATTGCCATTGCGAATGACGATCGTGCCGTTGGTGGCGGTAACCGCCTTTCGCGCCAGCGCCTCGCCCTCAGCCGCTCGCCATCTGAGCTCGATCGCGCGCAGTGCCGGTAGCAAGGGCACGGCATCCGGCCGCACCGTGATGAACCACTGCACCTGGGTCGCGAGCAATGCGCCCCGTTCATCCAGCCACACGCCGTTGGGCGAGGGCGAATTGCCGCGATAGACCATCACCAGTCGCGCGCGCTGTCGG
>JAGNMU010000406.1 GCA_017991005.1 Gemmatimonadaceae bacterium
ACGTCGGAAGCATGTCCTCGGCGACACGGTTCACGACCACGCGTGAACCGTCGACGGGCGGGAGGTGGTTGACGACGCGCTTGATGCCGTCCCGCAGCACCTCCGCCCCAAAGTTGAGCAGCAGCCCGACCGGGTACCCACCGAGCCGAAGGTGAGTGAGCAACTGCTGACTGTGAATGGGCGCCAGCCTATCCACCGCTTTGCACTCCACGACCACCCGCTGTTCGACCAAGAGGTCGAGCCGGTACGCCTCCGTGATCGTGCGCCCCGCGTACACGATCGGCACCAGCTTCTGCCGCTCCACCGCGAGCCCCGCCCGCTGCAGCGCGTCCGCGAGGACAATCTCGTACGTCGACTCGAACAGGCCGCTGCGCAGCTCCCGATGGATCGCAATGGCCTCACCAATGATGAAATCCGTCAACAGGTCCGCGTCTCGCATACGACACCCTCGCTTCTTTCACGGTGAACGGTCGGGGGGATGAGAACTGCTTGAGGGCGCGAAGCACTTCTGAACGCGAAGCTCACGGAGGAACCCAGAGCGCGCGAAGAACAACACAAAAAGCTTTTGGCTGTTCTTCGCGCCCTCACAGGTCCTCGGCGCGCTTCGCGTTCAGAAGTGCTTCGCGCCCTCAAGCAGTTCTCAAAGCTCAGGCAGTTCTCAACAGGGTACCGCAAAGAACCTCGCCCACCGTTACCACGAGAACGCCGGCGGAGCGTTTCTCCGCGCCCGTCCGCTAACTCCATGTTGCTGAGCTGGTTACCTTTGACGCATGTCTGAATCGAACGAACCCACTGAGCTGAAAGTCTACGATCCCAAGGCCGTAGAGCGGAGCTGGCAAACCCTCTGGGCCGAGCGCGGCACCAATCGCGTCGACCTCGATGCCGCCGCCGATCCGTTTTACGCGCTGATGATGTTCCCGTATCCGTCGGCCGAAGGGCTGCACGTCGGGAACCTCTTTGCCTTTACCGGCAGCGATATCTCGGCGCGTTTTCACCGGCTGCGCGGCAAAACCGTGTTTCAGCCGCTGGGCTACGATGCGTTCGGCATCCACTCGGAGAACTATGCGCTCAAGATTGGCGCACACCCGATGGAGCTCACGCCCAAGAACGTCGCGAACTTCCAGCGCCAGCTCGAGCGCGCCGGGCTCATGGTGGACTGGAGCGCCAAGGTGGATACCTCGCGCCCCGACTACTACAAGTGGACGCAGTGGGTCTTTCTGCAGCTCTACAAGCAGGGGCTCGCGTACAAGAAGGCGGCAGCCGTCAACTGGTGTCCGACCGACAAGACCGTGCTCGCCAACGAGCAGGTGGAAGGCGGTCTGTGCGAGCGATGTGGCACGCCGGTTGAACAGCGGGTGCTCGAGCAGTGGTTCTTCCGCATTTCTGAGTACGCCGAGCGGTTGCTGAACAATCTCGAGACGCTGGATTGGTCGGCGATCACCAAGCAGGCGCAGCGCAATTGGATCGGGCGGTCGCAGGGCGCCGAGTTGACGTTTGCCATCGGCGAGTCGGCCGAGACGACCGTGCGCGTGTTCACCACGCGTGCCGATACGATCTATGGCGCCACGTACCTCGTGCTCGCGCCCGAGCATCCGCTGGTGGCAACCGTCACCACCGAAGCGCAGCGTGTGGCGGTCGCAGCGTATCAGGACGCGACGAAAAAGCAGGATCTCATCTCGCGTAAAAGCACGAAGGAAAAGACCGGCGTCTTTACCGGTGTGTACGCGAAGAATCCTGCGACCGGTGCAGACATTCCCGTGTGGATCGCCGACTACGTGCTGATGGAATACGGCACCGGGGCCATCATGGCCGTGCCCGGGCATGACGAACGCGACTTCGAGTTTGCGCAGGTGTTTGGGCTGCCGATCGTGCGCGTCGTTGCGGGCGCAGAGCAGGATGCGCAGACACCGTTCGATGGTGCGGCGTACACCGAGGATGCTGGCTGCCGGTTGGTGAACTCGGGCCCGTTTGACGGCATGAGTGTGGCGGATGCCAAGGTGCAGGTCACGTCGTATCTGGCCGCACAGGGACATGGGCAGGCGGTGGTGAACTATCGTCTGCACGACTGGTGCATCTCGCGGCAGCGCTATTGGGGGCCGCCGATTCCCATCATCTACTGCGACGCCTGCGGCACCGTGCCGGTCCCCGAGTCGCAGCTGCCGGTGGAACTGCCGTTCATTCCCGATTTCAAGCCCGACGACTCCGGCGTGTCACCGCTGGCCCGTCACGAGGAGTGGTATCGCGTGGCGTGCCCGTCGTGCGGCGGTGCCGCGCGACGCGAAACCGATGTGTCGGACACGTTCCTCGACAGTGCGTGGTATTTTCTGCGGTATCCGAGCGCCACGCGCGCTGACGTGCCGTTCGATGCCGCTCGCACGAAAACGTGGTTGCCGGTGAATTCGTACATCGGCGGCAACGAACACGCCGTGTTGCACCTGCTTTACTCGCGGTTCATCACGATGGTGCTCAAGGACGCCGGGCACATCGACTTCGAAGAACCGTTCACGCGGTTCCGCGCGCACGGCATGATCATTCGTGAAGGCGCGAAGATGTCGAAGTCGAAGGGCAACGTGATCAATCCCGACGTGTACATGGAGGAGTGGGGCGCTGACGCGTTCCGCATGTATCTCATGTTCCTCGGGCCGTACGAAGAAGGCGGGGACTTCCGCGATCAGGGGATCAGCGGCGTCAAACGTTTCCTCGATCGCTTGTGGGCGTCGGTGCGCGATGCCGCAACCGACGGTGCCGCGGATCCGGCCGTGCTGCGGCAGTTGCATCGCACCATCAAGAAGGTGGGCGATGACAGCGGCGCACTGGCGTACAACACCGCCATCGCGGCGATGATGGAGTACATGAATCATGTGCGTCGTGGCGAGCGCACGCCGCATCGCGATGAAGTACTGCCGCTGGTACAGTTGGCCGCCGCGTACGCGCCGCATCTGGCCGAAGAGTGCTGGGCTACGTTGGGGCATGCGGGGAGTGTGTTCGACGCCGGATGGCCCAGTTACGACCCGGCCATGCTGGTGGACGACGAGGTCGATCTGGTGGTGCAGGTGAACGGCAAAGTCCGCGGCAAGCTGCGGGTGGCGGCGGATATCACGCAGGACGCCGCCCTGGCGGCCGCGCAGGCGGATGCCGGGATCGCGAAGTTCCTGGTGGGTGAGATCAAGAAGGTGATCTTCGTCCCCAAGCGCCTGCTCAACATCGTCGTGGGCTGACAACGAGCCAGTAAACCGTTCGGCGCGGCGCGTGTGTCGCATGGTCGTCCCACCTCAACACGAGACGATCATGCGAATCCGCACGCGAGTCACCATGCCAATCATCACACCAAACAGCCTCACGCGAAGCCGTATCACCCGCGCCCTCACCGTTGCCGCAGCGCTGACGTTCCCGTCTGGCGGACTGGTGTCCGCACAGGACACCAAACCTCTGCCGCGCACCGGCGGTGACAATGTCATCATCCGGTCCAACGATGTCCCACTCGTCTGGCTGGGCTCCCGCGATCGCGCGGTCCTGGGCGTCACGCTGGGCGCGTCCACGCGTGCCGACACGGCCGGCGTGCGCGTGGAAGAGGTGCAGAGCGATGGACCGGCGGCCAAGGCCGGACTCAAAGCCGGTGATGTGATCACCGACGTCAACGGTGTGAACCTTCGCGTCAGCAGCGCGGACGCCGAGGATCTCGCGCTGGCCGGCGTTGCGCAGCGCCGACTGCAGCGCACGCTCGCCAAAGCCAAGCCCGGGGACGAAGTGACACTCCGGGTGCGTACGGGAGCGGCGGCGCCGCGCGCCGTCACCGTGAAGACGGTCTCGGCGGCCGAGCTCGACGGCTCGCGCGTGCGAAGCACCATCACCCGACGCGATGACGCCATCGACACACGGGGCGCGATCGGGGTCACCATCACCGCCACGAACTCGGTACGCGACACGCTGGGACTGTTTGTCACGTCGGTCACCGGCAAAGGGCCAGCCGAAAACGCCGGGGTGATCGAGGGCGAACGTATTGCGGCCGTGAATGGCGTAGACGTTCGGGTGCCCAAAGAAGACATCGAAGACGCCGCGGCGACCTCGGCGCGCATCAACCGCTTCGTTCGCGAAGTGCAGAAAGTGGCGCCTGGAAGTGCGGTCACGCTCCGAGTCTACGGAAACGGTCGCTACCGCGATGTCTCGGTGTCAGCGGTCAAAATGTCCGAAATCGCCCCGCCAGGCGCTGTGCGTATCAACGGGATGATCAACGGCATGCCGATGAACATCGATAGTCAGCCGTTCGAAGAGATGATTCAGCGGCTGCGAGGCCGACTGGAGGGGGCGGGCGGCGATGTCCGGGTTCGGACGATCACGCCTCGGTCCGGTGGTGCGGCGACGGTACGCGCCAT
>JAGNMU010000407.1 GCA_017991005.1 Gemmatimonadaceae bacterium
AGCTCACGGCCACCTGCGCGTCGATCATTTCGAACGTCGGCACCGTGTCCACGTTTGGTGCCGAAGGGTTGCTCAACCTCAAGCTGTCGAGCGCGTTGAGCCTGGCCAATTCGGCGTCGATCAACAGCTCGAAGATCGACGACGACTACAAGACGGGTACCACCACCGTTCGCTCTGGCGGCAAGTATGTGGTGGATGCGCCGCAGGTGATGGCCAGCTCCACGATCCGTTTCGCCAAGGGTGGCTGGAACGCCACGGCCGGTGCGCGTCACGTCGGCAAGCGGTACGTGACGATCGAGAACGATCTGAGCGTGCCGTCGTACACCACAGTGGACGCGGGCGTGGGTTATCGCTTTGAACGCATCGGGGCCGCGCGCAACGTGAACATCCAACTCAATACGGTGAACGCGTTCGATGCGAGCTACATCGGGTCGGTGGGCACGGGTGGCTTCGCCGTGAAGGGCGACATCCAGACGCTCCAGACTGGTGCTCGCCGGCTGGTCTTCCTGTCGGTCGGATCATCCTTCTGACACTGACGCCCTCGGCGAAATCGTCGGGGGCCCGAAGATGTGAATGAAAAGCCGCTCCTGCCGGTTGGACTACGGCAGGAGCGGTTTGCTCTGGCGGAGCTCGCTGAGGCGTGTCATATGTTTGGGTATCTGCGGACACGTATTCCTGTCATGCGAACCGCGTCCCTTGCCGATGGCCCTTCCCGCGCCTGTGCCTTTCGATCTCGAATCGTCGCTCGCCACCCTGCACGAGGCCAGCTTCGGGTGGGCGCGGAGCTGTTGCGGCGGCGACGCGGACGAGGGTGCGGATGTGCTGCAAACCGCGTACGCCAAGCTCATTGCAGGGCAGGCGGTCTTCGCGGGACGCAGCAGCTTCCGCACCTGGCTGTTCGGCGTTATCCGGCTGACGGCGCTCGAGACGCGACGAAAGCGGACACGGGACCTGTCGGCACCCGAGTGGACCGAGGCGCAATCGGTCGAGCCCACGGCCGTTGTCCAGCTCGAGGAAGCGGAGCAGACCGCGACACTTCAGGCGGCGCTCGTCCAGCTTCCGGACCGCCAGCGCGAGGTCGTGCATCTGGTGTTTTATCAGGGCCTCAGTGTCGCCGAGGCGGCCGACGTGATGGAACTGTCGGTGGGATCGGCGCGCGTGCACTATGATCGGGCCAAGAAGCGGCTGCGCGCGCTGCTCGAGCCGCACTTTCGGGAGGATCGCTGATGCCGAACGAATCTGAGTCCGACGTGCGACTGTCGGCGCATCTCGCCGAGTCGTTTGCGGCGCTGCGTGCGGGTGATGCGGACGACGCGCCGGAATTTTCGGCGATGTTTGCCGCCGCGCGTCAGCAGGCGGCGGCCGTCGCTACCGTGCAGCTCGTGTCGCCGGAGCACACATACAAGCAGACGCACACGATGCCACGCACGCTGCGCAGCCAGTGGCGCCGCGTGGCACTGCTGGTCGGGGCGCCGTTGTTGATGGCGGCGGGCATCGGCGCGGTGTGGCTCAATTCGGGCCGTCGCGCCGAGCGAGAATTTGAACAGACGGTCATGGCGTGGTCGGAGACGTCGCGCCAGTCGCTGCGGGCACCAACCGACGGCCTGCTCTCGTTGCCGGGAGACGAATATTTGCGGAGCACCCCCACCATCGGACGCGGGGCACGGAGCGGTTCATGAGTGTACGATCACTGAGAAGCAGCACCGCTATCACACGACGCGTCCTGCTGCGTGGAACGGTTGTGCTAGGCGTGGCGCTGGTGGCGTTGCAACTGCTGATGCCGGTGCTGACCGCGCCACTGCAGGCGCAGAGTGCGCCGCAGGCCACAGATCCGATTGCGCGCACGCTGTTCGAACCGGAGCTGATCATGAAGCACCGGCGCGCCATCAACCTGACTGACGAACAGCGTGATGCGATCAGCCGTCTGATCCGCGACTTGCAGGGTCAGGTCGTCAATCTGCAATGGGAAATGCAGGAGCAGACCGAGTCGCTCGCCACCGAACTTGCGCGGCCGCGCGTGGATCTCGACCGCGCACTCGATCGCATGGGGCGCGTCATGCAAACCGAACGCAAAATCAAGGAAGCGCACCTGACACTCTTGGTGCGCATCAAGAACCTGCTCCGGCCAGAACAGCAGGACGCGTTGCGAAAGCTCAAAGATCAGTAGCGCGTGGCGCTACGGCCACCACGTCAGCCCGACACCAAAACGGAATGACGACGCTTCCACATCCAGGCTGCGAAGCGCGACCGTGCCAAGATCCACTTCGGTAAATGTGCCACCGGTGAACTTGACGCCGACATCAAGCGCGAGTGCCGGCTTGAGGTAGGTGGAGACGCCGCCACCCACGGTGAGTGCGCCGCCGTTGAATTTCACTTCTCCGGCACCGGTTCCATTGGATTCGGCGTCCTTGACGGTCACCACCCGCGCCCCGAGCGACGTTTCCAGATACGGCACCACTCGGCGCAGCGAATTGGCAAAGTGAAAGCGCGCGCCGAGCTCGGCGTGACCCAGCGACCAGGTACCGCTCAGTGAGGCACCCGCCGGCACGTCGATCTCGCCGCCATCCAGGTGAATGAAGCCGGTGATGATGCGATTGAAACCGTAGCCGGCGCGCAGTCCAAGTCCACCACCGGAACTTGGCTCTCCGTTTTCCACTTCAAGCGAGATTGCCTGCGCGACGACGCCCAGTGACAGGCCGCGCGTGGTGGAACGTTGTGCCTGCGCGACGGAGGCAACGCTCAAGGCCGCCGCGATCTGCGCAATGACGGCGGCGCGTGTCAGAACATGCCGATCAGAGAAGAATCGCATCGTGTGTCAGTCGAGGGTCCGAGACGGAAGCAATCCCTCGGCGACCAGGGCGCCGAGGGATCGGGAAATATGACGCGGCAGGCTGTGAAAGGTGCGCTACAGAATCCAGCCTAACACCAGCAGGTTGTCGACGGGCTTGAGCAGGTCCTGCACCAGATCGAAGACGTCATCGGTGGCGTCGACGATTTCGAGCATCAGCAGCAGCTCCGGCCCGGAGAGCGGTTGGTCGAGCGCGTTCCGCAGCGTCGGATTGGCTTTGCTGCCCGTCACGGTGACGAACCGCGTGCCGTCCAGGTCGATAGTGCCGTCGAGCGTGCCTGCTGCGCCTTCCATATCGACACGCAGGGTATGGTCGCCATGCCGCGCCGACAGCTCAACCGTGCCATCGTCACTGCCATCGGCGCCGCGCACATTGCCCCACACTTCAAACTCGCGCTGCGCCATGCCAAGATCAAATTCGACGCTGACCGTGGACGTTCCGGCTGTGGTGGTTCCGACCACACCGATGGTGAACTCCAGACGTTCACCCTGCTCGCCCAACACGAAGCCCGACACGTCGATGGTGCCGCCCGTCCCTTGTGGTACAACGCGCAGGCGATAGTCCAGCGACGTACGGCCGCGTACGACCGTCAGGAGATGCAGCGCAACGGCGGCATCGGTCGTCACGCCCTCGTCGAGCAGATCGGCGTAGCCGATTTCTTGCGCGACAATGGGCTTGCCGTTGGCGCCGACCTCGTACAATGCAAAGCGCGTGCCGTTCGCCGGCGCGCCGGTGCGTGTGGTGTTCACCACGTACTGATCGCTTGCGGCGTCGTAGGTGAAGGTTTTGCCACGATGCGCCGACGAGATCACCGTTTCGCGAAGCGAACTGGCGGACACGCCGAGCCGGGATTCGCGGCGAAACAGCGCGAGCGCGAATGCACGTGACGACCCCGCGGGGGATGCGCCGCGAGAAAGCTCCGGCAACGTCATGATCGCGGCCACCGCATTGTCGGCTGACATCGGCGAGCGTCCGCCAAGTGCACGGAAGGCCGCCCACGCGTCAGATGCGAACACGCTGTCCATGGCCCGATAGTCCGCGAGGGCGGCTTTGGTGTCGAGCGTGTCGTCTGGACCCGTGGCCGACTCGCAGGCAGCCGTGGAGAGCAACGCCGTCGCGGCAATCACCGCACGCAGTGACCGGCGAATGTGTACATGGTGTGTCATAACGCGTCTCCATCCCGCCAGCGGCGGCAGCAGTGGGTGAGCAGGTTCACGACACTGAGTGGCGCGAGGGGGCGGATTGTATGACATGCGACTCACCGCTGGAACGCGGGGGTTTTAGGGCGGGTCTGTGCGGGCTTGCCTGACGCCGCTCGGCCGGGCGCCAGCGCAGCGTTGGGGAGGCGCCCACACCACGCGCATACGCACGTCGAGGGTGTCTGAAAGCGAGGTCGTCATGAACGGAAAACGTCACAAAGTCCGAGTGCATGAGCGTGATGCACCGTTTCGATTGCACTGCGGATGGCTGTCGTGCCTGCTCGGCATTCTGCTGCTCACCGCGTGCCAGGGTGATTCCGGAAC
>JAGNMU010000408.1 GCA_017991005.1 Gemmatimonadaceae bacterium
ATCGGGTGCGCGAGTGGACGCGCTGATTCAGCGCGCCAAGGAACTGCGCATTCCGGTGGAAACGACCGACACGATGCAACTCGATCGCATCTCGCGCGGCGGCTTGCATCAGGGCGTCGCGGCCGAACTGCAACAGTTGGCGGCCTACACGCTCGAAGAAGTGATTGCGAGCGCCGACGGTCCACCGTTGCTGGTGATTCTCGACGGCATCGAAGATCCGCAGAACGTGGGCGCCATTCTTCGCACGGCGAACGCGGCCGGCGTGCATGGCGTTGTGCGACAGGCGCGTCACGCGGCGCGACTGGATGGCGCGGTGGCGAAGGCCAGCGCCGGCGCGGTGAATCACATTCAGATTGCGACGGTGGTGAACATCGCCCGGACGATCGAAGAGCTGAAAGAAAAGGGGATTTGGACGGTGGGATTGGACGGAACCGCCACCGAGACGTATGATGAAGTGGACTACACGATACCGACGGCGTTCGTCCTGGGAGCGGAAGGGGACGGGCTGCGACGGTTGGTGCGGGAGACGTGCGATCGACTGGTGCGGATCCCGATGTTGGGCGAGGTTGAGAGTCTGAATGTGTCGGTGGCAGCTGGCGTGGCGCTGTTTGAGGCCGTGCGGCAGCGTCAGGCGCAGAAAAAATAGCTGACCACGGCTTGCCTGGTTGGCACGGACCCTGCTACAATCCACGTTTTGTCCGGCTGGCGTAGCTCAGCCCGGTAGAGCATCTGATTTGTAATCAGACGGTCGGGGGTTCAAATCCCTTCGCCAGCTCCACGTAAACCGGGCGGAAGTACTTTCGGGTAAGGCAGTTAGCGGTGGGCCGGTCGAACCGGCGGACGGGATATTCAAGGGCACGAGCACGAGCACGACAAGATTGGCGAGGTAGCGAAGCGGTCAAACGCAGCAGACTGTAAATCTGTCGGCCCAGCGCCTTCGAAGGTTCGAATCCTTCCCTCGCCACCAGCACGACGTGTCGCGGGGCGTGAACGTGAGCGGGAGTAACTCAGTGGTAGAGTCACAGCCTTCCAAGCTGTTGGTCGCGGGTTCGATCCCCGTCTCCCGCTCCACTGAGTGAACTCGACGGTCCGGCACCACGGCGGGACGTTGAGTGAGAAGACCGAGCCGATGTAGCTCAGTTGGCAGAGCACGTCCTTGGTAAGGACGAGGTCACCGGTTCGATCCCGGTCATCGGCTCCAGACTTGAGCCAGGGTGTCAGCGGCTTGAGGCGAGTTAGCAGTAACGGCATAAGCACGGTAATTGAGACGGGTAACACAACACACGACGGAGACGAGCAGCAATGGCGAAAGAGAAGTTTGATCGTTCCAAGCCGCACGTGAACGTGGGCACGATTGGCCACATCGATCACGGCAAAACGACGTTGACGGCAGCCTTGACCAAGGTTTCGGCTGACAAGGGCTGGGCGAAGTTCGTCCCGTACGACGAAGTCGCGAAGGCCTCGGAGTCGCAGGGACGCCGCGACGACACGAAGATCCTGACGATCGCCACGAGCCACGTTGAATACGGCACGGCGAATCGCCACTACGCACACGTCGACTGCCCGGGGCATGCCGACTATGTGAAGAACATGATCACGGGCGCCGCGCAGATGGACGGCGCGATCCTCGTGGTCAGCGCGGTTGACGGCCCGATGCCGCAGACGCGTGAGCACATCCTCCTCGCGAAGCAGGTGAACGTGCCGTTCGTCGTCGTGGCGCTGAACAAGTGCGACGCCGTCGACGATCCGGAACTCCTGGACCTCGTCGAGATGGAAGTGCGCGACCTGCTGAAGAGCTACGGCTTCCCGGGTGACGATCTCCCGGTGGTGCGCGTGTCGGCTCTCGGTGCGCTCAATGGTGACGCGGCGGGCGTCGAGTCGATCATCAAGTTGTTCGATGCGCTCGACACCTACATTCCGATCCCGGAGCGCGAGACGGACAAGCCGTTCCTGATGCCGATCGAAGACGTGTTCTCGATCTCGGGTCGTGGCACGGTCGTCACGGGCCGTATCGAGCGCGGCAAGGTCAAGATCGGCGAAGAAATCGAAATCGTCGGCTTCGGCAAGCAGGAAAAGAAGACCGTCACGGGCGTCGAAGCGTTCCGCAAGCTGCTCGATGAGGGCATCGCGGGCGACAACGTCGGCATCCTCCTCCGCGGCCTCGAAAAGGACGACGTGGAGCGCGGTCAGGTCCTGGCGAAGCCGGGTTCGATCACGCCGCACACGAAGTTCAAGGCCGAGGTGTACATCCTCTCGAAGGATGAGGGCGGCCGTCACACGCCGTTCTTCAACGGCTACCGTCCGCAGTTCTACATCCGCACCACGGACGTGACCGGCACGCTCAACCTGCCGGCTGGTGTCGAGATGGTGATGCCGGGCGACCGCACGACGATCGAAGGCGAGCTCATGCAGCCCGTCGCGATCGAAACGGGCAGCCGCTTCGCGATTCGTGAAGGTGGCCGCACCGTCGGCGCCGGCACGATCACCGAGATCCTGGCGTAAGCACGTTTACCGTATTGGGTGTCTGGTGGTGGACGAACGGGTGACCGTTCATCCACCACCTACGCACTCAGGCACTTTTTGCACGAACAAGAACAGGACTAGGTCATGCGCGACATCGTCACGCTGGCGTGCCCCGACTGCAAACGTCGGAATTACAGCACGACCAAGAACAAGCGGAAGAGCACCGAGCGGCTGGAATTCAGCAAGTACTGTCGCTTCTGCCGTAAGCACACGGCGCACAAAGAGTCGAAGTAGTCACGACGACGTAGGTCAGTAGCTCAATTGGCAGAGCACCGGTCTCCAAAACCGGGGGTTGGGGGTTCGATTCCCTCCTGACCTGCCAGTTTCAACGGGAGCTGGCGACCTGACGGAGTGAAGAAGGCGGCGATGGCGGAGAACCTCAAGGAAGCGCCGGAGAAAAACGGCTGGTACGCACGGGCACAGAGATTTCTGTCCGAAGTGCGCAATGAGATGGGCCGGGTCAGCTGGCCGACGAGACGCGAAGTCTGGGCGACCACGATCGTGGTGATCCTGACCTCAGCGGTCTTCGGTCTGTACCTGTTCCTCGTGGATCTGGGCCTGTCGAACGCGATTGGCTGGGTCTTTCGGCGGTATGGCGCGTAGCAATGGCTGAGGGTGCTGTGACCGACGATAAGACGAAGCAGTGGTACATCATCCACACCTACTCGGGTTTCGAGAACAAGGTGAAGGAGTCGCTCGAGCAGCGCGTGACGGCGTACGGTCTCGGAGATGAAATCGGCGAAGTGCTGATTCCGACCGAAGACATCGTCGAAAAGCGTGGCGGCAAAGAAGTGAAGAGCACGCGTCGCTTCTTTCCGGGCTACATCCTGGTGGAGATGACCCTGTCGGACAACGCGTGGCATGTTGTTCGGAACACCCCGAAGGTCACTGGATTTGTCGGAGCCGGCTCGAAGCCGACGCCGCTGTCGCGCGAGGAGGTCGATCAGATCCTCCATCAGGTGACCGTGGCGGCCGAGAAGCCGAAACCGAAGTACACGTTCGAGAAGGGCGATCAGGTCCGTATCAATGAGGGACCGTTCGCGAGCTTCAACGGCGTGGTGGATGAAGTGAACAGCGACCGCAACACCTTGAAGGTGATGGTCACGATTTTCGGCCGCGCAACACCGGTCGAGCTCGATTTTCTGCAAGTGGAGAAGCTTTAAGTCATGGCGAAGAAGGTTCAGGCTCAGGTCAAACTGCAGATTGCTGCGGGCAAGGCAACGCCCGCGCCGCCGGTCGGCACCGCACTCGGTCCGCACGGCGTCAACATCATGGATTTCTGCAAGAACTTCAACGCCAAGACCGCCGGCCAGGATGGCTTGATCATCCCCGCGGTCGTGACGATTTACTCGGATCGTTCGTACACGTTCATTCTGAAGACGCCGCCTGCGGCGGTGCTTCTGAAGAAGGCCGCGAACATCGCGAAGGGCTCGGGTGTGCCGAACAAGAACAAGGTCGGCACCGTGACGCTCAAGCAGGTCCAGGAGATCGCCAAGCTCAAGCTGCCCGACCTCAACACCGAGTCGGTCGAGTCGGCCGTGCGCTCCGTGCGTGGCACTGCCCGCTCGATGGGCCTCGACGTCATCGACTAGTCGTCGGGTGACGCCTGCCCCCGGCCCCACGCCGGCTGGGCGGTGAGCCTTGACCAATTGGCCGGCTGAGCAATGAGCCGCTGGTCAAATGGCGCGCGAGATATACAATAAAGGGCTGGCCCAATCGCCAGCCGAGCCAATGCGCGGGTGTCCGAATGGCCCGCTTCGCAATACGCGGGTGTCGCAATGGCCCGCTTCGAAATAAGTGGGTGTCCCAATGGCCCGCTTTGCAATAAGCAGTTGTCCAGATGGTCAAC
>JAGNMU010000409.1 GCA_017991005.1 Gemmatimonadaceae bacterium
GGTTGTGGTGCAACTCCTCACCTTCGGGCACGGACTTTCCGGTTTTCTGGATTTTGGAAACGACAAGGAGAAGCTCCAGGAACGGCTGACCTACGTCGAGACGCAGCCCAAACCGGTCGCAAAACCGACGGTCGCCGCCGCCCAACCGGTTCGCTCGCGGCCTCTCCAGGCACCATCGGCTAACGTGGCGGTTGGAACGCCCGACGAGGCGCCGCCCTCCGCACCGCCTCCGGCGCGCGCCGATACGGGCAGTGGTGGCGGGAGGCCGGGAACGGGGAACGGGGTGGGTGAGCTCAACCCCGACCTCAAGGGCGTCAAACCGTCATTGGGTGACGCGCGCGTCTGGGCCGGACCGTCGGGAAATGGCCGGGTGGCCACTCAGCGGAACGGCGCCGAGCGACTGGACAGCGTGATCGGGTACGCCATCACGGCCGCCCGCGATTCGCTCGACTCGCTGGCTCGGGCACAGGGCAAGTACGATCGGGCGCTGGGCGACTGGACGAAAACCACCAAGGACGGATCCAAGTGGGGCTGGGATCAGGGTGGTATTCGCCTGGGCAAAGTCACCATTCCCAATGCGCTGCTCGCACTGTTGCCGCTCAACGCCTCGACGGCGGCGGGCATGTCCGGCAACTACACGTCCATGGAGCGCGAAAAGCGTCTGTCTCAGTCGCGCGCCGATATCCTGCGCATGTCGGAGCGATCGCTCGGCGAGGTGGAGTTCCGCAAGATCGCCAACGAGCTGCGTGACCGACGCGAACGGGAACGCCGCGATCGCCTCAAGGCACCGAGTGCGTCCGTGGCACCCACGGCGCCGATGCCGCCCAAGAGCAGCGACAAGATCGACCGCTAAGCTCGCACCTCTCCTGTCACCGCCTCGACCGCCTGCGATATCACGCAGTGCGGTCGTCGTTGTTCAGGTACACCACGGCGGCGTCGAGTCGGGCCAGTGACCAGTCGCGGCCGACGTACTGCAGCACCTCGAAGATGCCAGGACTGACCGTGAGTCCCACGAGTGCCACGCGGAGCGGCTGAAAGATCTTCCCGCCCGAAATGCCCAGTTCCTCGGCGAGCTTGCGAAGCGCTTCTTCCATCGCCGACGGCTCCCACGCGGGAAGAGCGGACAACCGCTCACGCGTTGCCGACAGAATCTCGGCGACCGCTTTGGCATCGCGCCACTGCTTCATCACGGCTTCGGCATCGTACTCCACCGTCGCCTGAAAATACGGTGGCGCCTGACGCACGATATCGTCGATGGTGCGAGACCGAACACGCAACAGATCGAGCAGCCCGAGATACCAAGCGTGCCGCTCAGCCAGTGCGGCGGCGGTCGTGAGACCGGCTTTCACGAGTGCCGGCGCCACGACGGGCGCAAGCTCTTCAAGTGGAATCAGCGCCAGATGCTGGCCATTCATCCACTCGAGCTTCTTGGTGTCAAACACCGCCGCCTTCTTCTGCAGACCGCGCACATCGAACTTCTCGACGAGCTGCGGCATCGTCATGACTTCGGTGTCGTCACCGGTCGACCAGCCCAGCAGCGCGAGGAAGTTGTTCATCGCCACGGGCAGGAGACCCAGATGCTGGTAGTCGCCAACCGCCGTCGCGCCATGACGTTTGGACAACTTCTTTCCATCCGCACCGAGAATCATCGGCACATGCGCGAACTGCGGCACCGCCGCGCCGAGCGCGCGATACAGGAGAATTTGTTTGGGCGTGTTCGAGATGTGATCGTCACCGCGCATCACCAGCGTGACACGCATGTCGATGTCGTCGGAGACCACCGCCAGGTTGTACACGGGGGTGCCGTCCGATCGCAGAATGACGAAGTCTTCGATGTCCTTGTTCGGGAACGCGATGCGCTCATGCACCAGATCGTTCCACTCGGTGACGCCATCGGGCACCTTGAAGCGAATGGCGTACGGTTCGTGCGCCGCCAGTTTGGCCTGCACGACGGCATCGCTGAGCTCGGCCATGCTGCGGTCGAACTTGAACGCATCGCCGCGCGCCTCAGCCTCGGCACGCAGCCGCTCGATTTCACTGGCCGGCGTGAAGTCGCGGTACGCCGCGCCCGTCTCCAGCAGACGATGCGCGTCCGCATAGTGACGCGCGACATTGGCGCCCTGAAAGACGACCTCCTCATCCCAAGTCAGTCCCAGCCACTCGAGCCCCTCGAAGATCGCGCGAGTGCTCTCGTCGGTGCTGCGCGCGCGGTCGGTATCCTCGACTCGCAGCAGAAAGACGCCGTTGTATTTGCGCGCGTACAGCCAGTTGAAGAGCGCGGTGCGGGCACCGCCGACATGCAGGAACCCCGTCGGCGAAGGAGCAAATCGCACGCGCGGGCGGACAACGTCTGACGACATATGGGAACCGGACCCTGGGGTCGGGAAGCCGAACGAAAAAGATCGAGTACGGAAACAACAACGCGGGCCCGCTGACGGCGCAGCGAACCCGCGGAGCGGAGAGGGCGGGATTCGAACCCGCGATAGAGGTTGACCCCCTATGCCGGTTTAGCAAACCGGTGCCTTCAGCCTCTCGGCCACCCCTCCCGGAACGCACCCCGACGGGGCGGCACGACCGAGTGAGGAATTTCACCCTCGGAGTGTCCGGGGTCAACCGTTGATCCGAAGGGGAATTCCGAATTGCCAGATTTCGCGGTAGGCTGCACGATCCATACGGCGTGGTGTACGACGCGTGGTCACTCCCGTTACGCCGGGATGACCGGGCGTACACGCGAGTTCATCCCAACAGGACACACAATGCCAGCAAAACGCAAACCTGCCGCCAAGTCTGTGGCCACGACATCGCAGAAAGCCGTCGCGACCACGTCAACGTCCCTGGTGACGACCAACGGTGCACGCACCGTCTTTCCGACACGTGTGGACCTGCCGGCAAATACACGGACGGCGCTTGGCATGATTCTCAACGAGCGACTCGCCGATTTTCTCGATCTCGAGCGTCAAGCGAAACAGGCGCACTGGAACGTGAAAGGACCGCGGTTCATGCAATTGCACGAACTCTTCGACGCCACCGCCGCCCTCGCCGTCGGGTGGTCGGATGATATCGCGGAACGCGCGGTGCAATTGGGCTGTGTCGCGGAAGGCACGATTCAGGCGGTGGCCGAGCGCAGCGAACTGCCCAAGGCGCCGCTCAACGTCAGCAGCGCAGACGAATGGGTGCACGTGGTGGCCGAAGCTCTCGCGTTTTGCGCCAACGCGGCGCGGGCCGACATTGCCGAGGCCGAGGCGGCGGAAGATGCGGTCACGACCGACTTGCTGACGCGCATCACTGGTGAGGCCGACAAGCAGTTGTGGTTTGTGGAATCACATCTGCAGCCGTAGCACCCCACCAGCCGTAGCGCCTCGCCTTACTTTGGCGTTGCCAACGCGGAATCGCGCCGCGCCTTGAACTCGGTGCCGGCCTTCCACGTTGGCCACGTCGTCGCCATGGTCACGCGATAGCCCACTTCGAAGAGCGCGCGCGTGTCGTCCACCGCGCCGCTCAGGTCCCAGTCGGGCTTCACTTCGTCGCTGGGTTTGTGATAGTCCTTCGCGACATACTCTTCGCGCTTGCTCTTGGCGAACGACGGGTCTTTGCCGAGAAACTGGGTGCCGGCTTCCAGATAGAGCGCCGGGACGCCCATCTTGGCAAACTCGAAGTGGTCGGAGCGAAAGAAGTAGCCCTTACCGGGTTCGGGATCAGGCGCGAGTTCGCGACCCGCCGGTCGGACGACATCGGCGAGAATGTCTTCGAGTGTGGAATTGCCGTAACCGATCACCACCAGATCTTTGGTTTTGCCCCACTGATTGAACCCGTCCATGTTGATGTTGGCGAGCACATGGTTGAGCGGCACCAGCGGGTTTTCGGCAAAATATTTCGCGCCCAACAGGCCCTTCTCTTCGGCCGTGACGGCCAGGAACATCACCGACCGCGGGGGCCGCGTGCCAAGTGACGTATACGCCTTGGCAAGTTGCAGCAGCACCGCGCAGCCCGACGCATTGTCCAGCGCGCCGTTGAAAATCTGATCGCCCACAATGCTCGTGTCGCGGCCGAGATGATCCCAGTGAGCCGAGTAGATGACGTATTCGTTCTTCTTCGCCGGATCACTGCCTTCGAGTGTCGCCACGACGTTGCGGGACTTCACGCGGCGGGTCTCGTTGCGCACGTGAAATTTCGCTGACGCACCCAACGGCACGGGTTTGAAGTCCTTGCGACGCGCAGCGGCCTTGAGTTTCGCAAAATCCTGTCCTGCGGCTTTGAGCAACTCTTCCGCGCGTGGCTGTGTGATCCACGACTCCACTTGCGTGCGGGTATTCGTCGCTTCGGGCTGCGCGATATCGAAATTCTCGCGGCCCCAGCTACCG